>NZ_CP134494.1:267500-567500 GCF_031759225.1 Mesobacillus jeotgali | reverse complement strand
CAATGCCCATGATCACAATACCAAGCAGCAATATCAAAATATCAAAGATGAGCGTGGAAGCCTGAGGCAAAACATCCAGCCAGAGAAAAAAGTCAACCATCGTGCCAACCATCAGTGCATTTATAAAAGTACCAATATTAACATAAGTACGATCAATCAAAAGCGTTACAAGAACCAACATGATACCGAAAATCACGTTCCATGTTCCGATTGTCATCCCAAACTTATCATAAAGGGCAATATTCAATACATCCCACGGGTGGACCCCTAAGTACTTAACCTTTATTGCCACAACTATACCGTAACTAAAAAGGATCAGTCCCATTATAAAAAAAGGAACTCGGATTTTAAGTTTCATATTATCACTTCATTTCTTTCAACTTTCACTTATTTTAAAACAACACGGAAAGCATTTAAAGCAGAAATTTCCATTAATTAGCACCTAGTCAAGTTAATCTCTGTCACCTCCCTAATCTTTTTGTGCAAGATGTTGACCTATAATTGCTCAGCCTTCTCTATTTCTATTGAAAATACTTATTACTCGTAAAATTACTATTTCAGATATTCAAGGACTCAGATTTTTTGTCTAGCAAAAAAATAAGCACAGGGTTCGTCCCCTGCGCCTTTCAACCGTCCCTATTTAATTTGGAGCATTTTTTCAAGATGCTTAACGGTAGGAGTCAGATTCAAGAGAAAATATGATTCTCTTAATCTTCTTGATGGTGCACTGTACTTCAGATAACCTGCTCCTCCTTGATGAAGCATGCTTCCATGAGCAGCTTTTGAAGCAAGATAAGCAGTGCGAAGCCGTAATTGAAGAAGGGCCTTCCATTGTTGCAAGAGCTCTCGTCCGTCAGCGAGTTTATACAATTCCGTACGGATTTGTTCTAATTCTTTCTCTAGTTCATCTGGCTGAATAGGAAGGAAATCGTTGCAGCCTCCCTGCTTATTGCAAACCTGACGGATGGAACCAATGGATGCCTCCGTCACTCCCAAACCAAGCGGTATTTGATAAAGCACGAAGGCCGGCCTTATTTTAACAATGAATGAGTCGACATCATGTGAGACGACCCATTCCTCAGGAATCGCCACTTCATCAAAAGCACATGAATAAGTGGCACTGCCGTTTACGCCTAAATACTCGAGCTTTGCTTTCAGGGTAAGCCCTAGTGCATTACACGGAACCACTGCCATCATTCTTTGATCAGGGCTAACCTCGGCAATAATGCCGAACCAGTGATCTTTCCCCAGATTTGAAACAGAAGGCAATTGCCCATTCACAATATATCCTTTGTCCGTCCTGGTCGCTTTTAAATGCAAAGTTTCCAGCCCGGCATAATACTTCATCGGATTGGAAAGCCCGGTCCCGCCCAGAAACTGGCCATTTTCCAACTGCGGTAAAATTTCTTCCTTTAGATACCTATTTTCACTATTTCGGATATAGGTTAATGAGGCAAGGTGGCACCAAAGGTTAAAACCGGTTGTCATGCAGATTTTAGATACTTCTTCTACCACACGGACTTCTGTTGAAAAGTCTACCCCAGTATCGGAATTCAAGAATCCAGCTTTGCCAATGCTTTTTAAAAATCCCTCTGCATAGTAGGCTTCAGCGTCAATTCTTCGCACGAATGGCTTAAGCTGTTCCTGGATTAAGACCGCCAAACTCGTCATATCTTTCAAAGCTTCCCTCTCCCTTTTCATCCCTTATTAAGAAGAAAACCTCCAGCGAAGGAGGTTCCGGACTTATGACAATTCAGTAATCGTATCGATTGGCGCACTAACAGCTTCGCGAGCCTTCTTGACTGTAGACTCATCTGGAGAATCATAGAAGCAAAGACATTTTGTCATATCTTCACATACATAGGTCCTTGAGAATGTCACTTCAGGAACTTCCGAATAGTGAACGGAATTCTTGGATTTTCTTTCTAGGTAGGCATCCATTGTCAGATTTTCTGGAAGGTTCCATTCAACAAGGTAATTAACTTTGTCAGCCTGTTTTTTCACTTCTTCTAAATCTCTGCCAACAAGACGGACAGGCTTGATTAAAGTGACAGGAACACCTAATGTCCTTAGACTTTCATTTATGACATTTCGTTCTTCCGCCTCAAGAATAAAGAAAGCACGGGATAAATCCTTTGCTACTTGGACCTCAATTAATGTCGCATTTTGCTTACCTAACTCATCACGGATCTCACCGGCCTTTTTTTCAAAGGACTCTTTATCTTTTACTGCACTGTTAAAAATTGATTCCACTAAATATAAAGTTGCCATTCCTTCATTCCTCCTTATTATATATATCCAATCCGTTTACTTGGTATTACTTATAGATTATTTTATTACACTAAGTTATAAAAAACAACTTAGTTGTTTGAAAATTTTTATGATATGATTTATTTATCCAAGCTTCGGAGGTTTTATCTATGAGAGAATCTAAATATGATTTACCATGCAATATCGCTCAAACCCTTAATATCATTGGAGATCGGTGGACCTTACTGGTATTACACGAAATCTTAGCAGGAAGAACCACTTTTAATGAAATAAAGAAAGAACTAAATGGTATTTCATCCAATATACTGTCAGACCGCTTAAAACATTTGGAGCAGTCGGGACTTGTAAGCTCTTCACTATATTCAGAGCATCCCCCAAGGTATGAATATAGGCTTACAGAAAGCGGCAAAGAACTCGAAGGAGTTTTTAATGCCATGATCATGTGGGGCAGGAACAATCTTGATAAATGCTACAAGAAATTAATTCATACAGAGTGCAAGCATGAAGTGGAATTAGCCTACTATTGTCCACACTGTAAAAGAAATGTCGATGAACTAGAAGCAATCGAACTTGAAACAGTAGACACAACTGGACTAAAATAAAACATCATTAAGACAGAGAGCGATCATGCCCTCTGTCTTTTCTGATTAATTTTTTCCAATCCCCCATTGCCGGTTGATCCATGCCTCGAAGACACCAACGGCCTTATCCAGGAGCAAACCGGAAATTCCTATAAACACAATGCCCGCCATGACAAAATCAAGTCTCATGGAGTTTCTTGCATCGATAATCAAATACCCCAATCCTGATTGCGCTCCAACCATCTCTCCTGCCACAAGAAAGACCCAGGCAGTTCCTACGGCGATATGAAGGCCGTTTGCAATGTATGGGAAGGCAGCTGGAAAAATAACTTTAGTTAACAGCTTGAACCCCTTAATTTCTAGGTTCTGTGCCACCTTTAAATAATTCTGATCAACTTTCCGTACCGCCGAAACCGTTGACAGCAATACAGGGAAAAATGCTGCAATAAAGATAATGACGATGGCCGGGATATCCCCTATTCCGAACCATAGGACAATAAATGGTGACCATGCAATTGGCGATACAGGCCTTAAAACTTGAGCTACCGGATCAAGAACATTCCATAGTAAAGGAAGGCGCCCAAGAATCAAGCCGAGCAGGACAGCAGCTATTACTGCTGATAAATAGCCTGCTAGGAACCGGTATAGACTAACCTGAATATGTGTAAACAGAGTTCCGTCCAAAATAAGGGAAACTATGCCTTCCCAAACCTTAAGAGGAGGCGGGAAAAGGGCCTCATCGTAATCGCCAATCACTATGATGAATTGCCATACTGCAATCAATAAAGAAAAACCTATGGCCGCATTAAGAACCGTCTTGAATTTCATTTTACTCACATCGCTTTATCTATTAAAGAATGATCTACAAATTCACTGTAAGTCGGAGGATTCTCCATTAATCCCATTTCCATGAGATTTTTCCTAAGTTCCTCAAATTCCGCTTCCTTGATTTTCAAATCATCATAAGAAATCCATTTGAATGAAAGGTCAAGCACATCTTTTTCAACCTTCATATATTTGGATGACATCTCATGGGTGTGCTCATCCTTTAACTCTGCTAAATCACCAGCTTTGACATACTGGTCAACAAATTCCTGTGCAACCTTACTATCCTTTTTAATAAAATCATTGCGCAACACTAAGGTGCAGTCTATTGAGTCTTTCCAAACATCCTGATCCTGATAAAGGACCTTGCCTTTTTCAATCGCAACTGAAATGGCACCAAACGGTTCTGCCACTACATAACCGGCAATCCTTCCTTCAGACAAAGCGGCTGGCATTTCGGCAGGCGGCATTTCAACTGCCTTTACATCTTCATACTTAAGCCCATTTTGCTTTAGCATTTGATACAACAAGATGTTGTGAGTCGAAAACTTATGCGGAATAGCAAATGTTTTCCCTTTTAAATCCTCTGCGCTGTTAATATCGTTAGCGGTGACGAATACATTTCCATCACGATGCCCTAATGCGACGGCACTTAAATCAATCCCCTGTTCCTTTGCCTTCATCGCTAATGTAACCAGAACAGAAGCTCCATCAATTCTGCCTGTATTCAATGCATCCATCAGTTCAGGCCACGAACCGAATTTCACCAATTCCAAATTAAAATTCTCATATTCTTGCATTTCTTTTTCAATATAAAGCGGTACAGCATGTGTAATTGGCAGATAGCCAATCTTAACCGTTTTCTTCTCGCCATCTCCTGTTGATTTGCTGCTGCCTGACCCGCAAGCAGCTAGTGACAGGGTAAGGACAGCTGCCAGCATAAGCAGGATGAATCTTCTAATGGGCTTTTTCATGTAAATTCTCCTTCACCTTTTAAATGTTTAGATATGATACTCAATCGTTGGATTCGTACGGTTAAAATGGAATTCTTCGAAGATCATTTTCCTGTAATGCTGAAAATCACTGTGGCTTCGATCACGAGGTTTTGACAATTGGATTTTGACTTCCTTGTGAATCGTGCCTGGATTGGCTTGCATGATAAAAATCCGATCCGACAAATAGATGGCTTCGTCGATATCATGTGTAACAAGGGCAATAGTGGTTTTTTCCTGTGATTGAATTCTAAGGAGTTCGTCTTGAAGATAATAGCGATTGAATGTGTCCAGCGCAGCAAACGGCTCATCCATGAGAATCATCTCAGGCTGTAGTGCAAGAGCCCTTGCAATCGCAATCCTTTGCTTCATCCCACCTGAAACCTCATGGGGGAACAATTCGCCTTTATCTTCTAGACCTACCAGCGCTAAATAATGTAAAGCGCGCTCCCTTCGCTCCTTAGCATTAAGGTTCAAGCCCTCCAGGCCAAGTTCAACGTTTTTTAGTGCAGATCTCCATGGGAGCAAACCATAGTTTTGGAAAAGCATGATACATTTACGAGTTGGCTTGGTGACAGGTTTTCCCTCTAATACGACTTGCCCTGCATCTGCCTCCTCAAAGCCACCGATAATGTTTAACAGAGTGCTTTTTCCACAGCCACTTTCACCTAGAATAGAAATGGTTTCTCCATGATTGATATCAAGTGAAATATCGTCCAAAACTTTCGTAATCTTATTGTTGTTAGGAAAGCTTTTACTTACTTGATTAACTTTAATGATTGGATTCTGACTCAAGTTTTTCCACCCACCTTTCTATCCCCTCATGTAATATTTATATTATTCCTATAAAATTAGTATGAATTAACTTTTAAGTTATTTTATTATACTTTGTTCATTTTTACAACTTATAAAAAAGAATATTTTTTAAAATTGAATTTCTTCAAAACATTCCTCTAAATATCCCGTAGCGACACAAAGAATAAGCCCTTACCCAACTGTGTTTCTTTTCCAACAAGACATTTTCAACGATCTTGCCAGATTGTTAATTAAGCGCAACAAAAGGAGCGTTAATCTTGGATCAACGCTCTAGTCACTTATCTCTTTAAAAGTTGTATATCCTTAACTAACTGTAATTGCTTCTTCTTTATGGTCGTGAATCTCACCCTTTTCAACATGAACCTTTATATGATAAGTACCTGTTTTCGGAAAAACTTTTTCATAAATATAGACACCATTTCCCATTTCAGTTCCGTCGACAAATTCATGGTTGGAATCTTCGCCATACCAGATCTCGAATCGGACTCTTGCGTCTGTCAAAGGCTGATTTTCATTATTAATTTGAGCTGACAGATTCACTTTCTGATTCACTTTAAAGTCTTGGTTAGTATCCAGTTCAATTGATACATTACCATGATGGTGGTTACCCTCTGTTGTATCCCCATTCTCGTGGGAGTCTGTAGATTCACTATGTTGATGTTCTGTATCACTGCCAGTTCCAGCAGGATTTCCAACCGTTATTTTTTCACTTGGCATATTATGCATCGACCTTGCAGTAACATGAGCCGTTACCATATACTCCCCATCTTCTTTAAAGGTTTTCTTAATTTCAAAAATGCCTTTTCCTTGATGAGTTGCATCAATCATTTCCGAATCCTCGTCTCCAACTTTGCGAACTTCAAATTTGACTTCATCAGCGTCTTCCACTTTTTCCTCGCCTTGTGTGACTTCCGCTGCCAGAACGACTTCGTTACCTATAAGAAGATCTTCTGGAGCAATAAGGTCAACTTCCAATAATTCAGGTTCTTTCTCTTGGTTTACACCTGATTCTGAATTGGAGCATCCTGTAATCATAAAAAATAGAGTAATAAATAGGACCAGAAATTTTTTCATTTAAACACTCCGTTCAATCGATTTGTTTGTTGTAGTTTTAAGGAATCGTGGGTTTGCTTTTGTTTTTACTGTTTCCACTTTTTCAAACTCCTTTATTAATGATTCAAAATATCATTAATCATATTCTGCAAGTGTGAGAAAAGAATGAACTTTTTTTGAAGCTTAATAATTTTTCGCTATTAAATAAACATGAGAACTTTCCCCATCCCATCATCTTTGAAAAATAAATATTCCTCTAACAACACAAAATAAGGATAAATCCATATTAGGAGACAAATATAGATGCTCATATACTCAACAAAGAATAAGTCCGTTACAAAAAAAGATGACATCTCTCTTCCTGCTTCCAGGGAAGATATTGCATGGATTCATTTTCATCCATCGAATGCCCATCAATTTGAACACTTTATCAAAAGCTTGAACATTCACCCTTTGGCATTGAAAGAATTACAGGAATTTAGCGATATTCCAAAGATCGATGTTTTTAAGAATGAGGCCATTATTTCTCTAATGGCGATTCAGCAGGATTATACCCGAGTTAAAATTACAGTCTTGATCGGCCATAATTATGTAGTGTCAAAGGTTGAAAAGGACCTTTGTTTAGTAAATAACTTAGAGCAGCCATTCCTTGAAAATCCCCAAAAGATGTCTCACATTGGAATGATTCTGTTCCATATCCTTGACCAAACCATATCTCAGGATTTAGAAATGATCGATCAAATTGCGGATGAAATTCAAAGCTTGGAGAAAAAGGTTTTTAAAGATCCTTTTGAAAATAAAATTGCCAGAAGTGTATATCGGTGGAAAGCAACCCTGCATGAATTAAGGCAGACCATGGAGGCACAGGAAGATATAATGGAAACGATTAGTTCAGAAAAATTCCCTTTCACTAATGAGGAATCTGGATTTTTCATAAGAAATCTTAACAATAATTATGCCCGAATCATTAACGCACTCGACACCTTTAAAGAAAGCCTTAACAGCATTTTTAATCTACAGATGACACTTAAAGCCGATCACTCCAATACAATCATGAAAACATTGACTCTCGTCAGTGTCATATTCCTGCCAATGACCTTTTTAGCCGGTCTATACGGGATGAACTTTGAAATCATTCCAGAGTTGAAGTGGGATTACGGCTATCTTTACGCGCTAGTTTTAATGCTTGTAACTGGTTTATCCATTGCCTTATACTTTCGGAAAAAAGGTTGGTGGGGAAGTAAAGAGAAGGAATAACAGGACAGAGAGATGGTGTCCACAAATAACCATCCCCATGCCTTTGAGATTATACGAAAGGGACGATTCATCGAATCGTCCCTCCTGCTATCTACAACGGTTTAACAGTATAAGTATTCCCCGCATTCACGCTTACGACATTATAGTAAGTCACTTTATCATTCGGGAATTTGACAGCGTATGATATGCCGCCTCCATTGTCCTTCAATCCCTTTACCGTCACGGTGCTTGGAACGGGAATCGAGATGGCTGCAGGATTGTGGGCAAGTATGAGCTTTTCTTTTAGCGGCTGCCCATTCACAAGGATCTGGACTTCATCGTGGTCTTCACTGTTAAAATCCCAGATCAGCATTTTCGCGTCGCCACCTGAGTCCCCAACAGTGACCTCGAAGTCTTTTGCGGTGATTCCCGCATTCGACTCATCTGTAAAAGGCGTTTCACCCGCTAGTGTAGACTTGCTGATCCGGTTGGCTACAACTTCCTCCGCGCTTCCTTCTGAAGTGTAGCTCCCTAATAACATGCTTAAGCCTGTCGCCAATACCACTGCTAAAATAGTTCCAAAGAAAACAGGCTTTCTATGGCTATGTTCGTGATAGATAACCTCCGGCTGCTGTTCTTCCTCATCGAACCCTGTTTGATGGTCGATATCATGCACAAGGTCTTTCTTCGTTCTTTTCAACATCGCTGTTCCTCCTTAACGAACCATCTTATAGCTGATTGGATACTTATAATACCAATACGATAGAAAGGCTCTTCCGGCCAAAATGGTGAGCACTGATAAGCCGATGGCAACAGTTTTCCCAATGATCATCGTGTCTGCCCAGAGGTTTGCGAAGGTCAGGCTAAGATCCATGACGATAAAACTGACGAAACACATCTGGAAGAACGGCAGGAGCACAGGGAACTTGCGATAGATCCAACTTAAAGAATGGTACTTCATCGATAAAAAGAGAATGAATCCCAGAAAAGCAATCACACCTAAGCCCATCCCAAGTCTTGGCGCCCCCAGTTTATAAACGTCAAGAAGATCCGTAAAGGTCATCAGCGGCCCAAAGACAATGACCAGGATCGTGACTGGAAAAAGAAAAACGTAAAAAAACAGAGCCCATAAAAATTTGATGATCTTTTTCATCTTGCAACACCCCCGGCTTGTAAAAAGTCCTCACGCTTCAGCAACGTTAAATCCTCTATGGTTGGCTCTTCAATTTCGCTCAGCCTCAGCGCGTGCTGGCGGATTGCTGCTTCACAGATATTCCTCGCCAGACGGCCATTACCCGAAGAAGCTCCGCCTTCAACCCGTTCAAATATTCCCTTGAGAGCCTCTGCTCCGTCAGGACTCAACTCATAGCCTTTAGGCTTCAGGATACGAATCGAGATTTCCACCAGCTCATCAACTGAATAATCCGGGAAGGTAATCACATTCGGGAATCTTGAACGCAAGCCTGCATTCGAATCCAGCAGCTGTTCCATATCTTCCTCATAACCTGCTAAAATCACAATTAAATTCTCACGGTGATCGTCCATGAACTTAACTACTGTATCAATCGCTTCCTGTCCAAAGTCCTGACCGTCACCCATAAGAGCATAGGCTTCATCGATGAATAAAATTCCGCCCAGCGCCTTTTCGAGAACTTCACGTGTTTTAAGAGCCGTTTGGCCAACATATCCAGCCACAAGTCCGGAACGGTCCGTTTCCACGATGTGATCCAGCTTGATCACCCCCAGCTCCTTCAGCCTGCGGGCAAGAATCCTGGCGATCGTTGTTTTTCCGGTTCCAGGGTTGCCTTTGAAAACCATATGCAGAGATTGCGCACCCATATCCGGCAGTCCCATCGCTTTCCTTTTATTCGCCACTTCAATCTGCGCGGTTAGCTGACGGACGAATGTTTTAACCTCATCCAGACCGATGACTGCATCCAATTCTTTTAACGCATTCACTTTCGGCTGGTGTTCCAGCAATCCAAAATCAGCAATGGTCAACAGATTCAATTCTTCTGGGCTGACAACCTCAGCCTCAACGATTCTGACTGCCTGGTTCCGAATCGCCGACTCCAGCGTATTTCTCACCAGACGCCCATTGCCGCTGTCATTTTTCCCAGGAATCTGCTTTTTCTCATAAAACGGAGTCAACGCCTGCTGAGCATCTCCATCGAGATTGAATCCCTTTGCTTTTGCCTGGATATCCGTTATCTTAGTAAGCTGTTCCGCTGTATAATCAGGGAACTCAATCTTCAATGGAAAACGAGAACCTAGCCCCGGATTGCTTCGTAAAAACTTCTCCATTTCATCGGTGTACCCAGCCAAAATCACTACCAGGTCGTTCCGATGATTTTCAATCAATCTGACAAGGGTATCAATCGCTTCTTTGCCAAAGCCGCCTCCCTGTACGCCTTCTTCTACCAGACTGTAAGCTTCATCGATAAATAACACTCCGCCTAATGCAGACTGGACAACTTCGGTCGTTTTAACCGCTGTCTGTCCCATATATTCTGCCACGAGATTGCTCCGGTCCACTTCGATCAAATGGCCTATTTTCAACAGCCCCATCGACTTCAGCATCTCGGCAAGCATTCGGGCCATCGTTGTCTTTCCTGTCCCTGGATTCCCGGAAAAGACGATATTCAAAGTTTGTGACTGTTCTGTCAGGACTCCAGCTTTTTTCCGCTTTTCATTGGCACGGATTTGTTTTTCAAGGCTTCTGATAAAATCCTTTACATTATCGAGGCCGATGATGTTTTCAAATGCCGGCTCCAGTTCGAATTGTGGCCGCTCGGCAATACCGAAATCCAAAGCTGTTAAAAGCTTATAATCTTTAGCACCGGTTTCCTGGTTCAGGCGCACTGCCTGTTTCCTGATAGCATCCTCCAATATATTGCGGACAAGACGTCCGTTTCCGGCATCATTACGTCCGGAAATCTGCTTGGAATCAAATAACTCAAGGAGCTGCTCCTTAATGCCAGTATCAATCGTAAAGTCCTTCGCCTTCGCCATTCCTTCCAAAATCTCATACATCTCTTCGGAAGTGTAATCCGGGAACTCGATGATATAGGGAAACCGCGATTGTAGGCCTGGATTCATTCTCAGGAAATCCTCCATCTCATTGGTGTACCCTGCCAGCACCAGCACCAGATTGTCCCGGTGGTCCTCCATTCCCTTTACCAATGTATCAATTGCTTCCATCCCGAACGGATCCTGCTTGTTTCTCGACAAGGAATAGGCTTCATCAATGAATAGTACCCCGCCAAGAGAGCGCTCAATAGCCGCATTGGTTTTAGGTGCCGTGGACCCAAGATATTCTCCTACCAAGTCCTGTCTTGATGCCTCTACCAATTGCCCCTGTGAAAGCAAGCCCATCGCTTTTAAAATCCGTGAAACGAGCCGCGCAACCGTTGTTTTGCCCGTCCCCGGATTCCCGGTGAACACCATATGTATCGCCATTTTACCAGCCGTCTTGTACCCGGCATCCTGCCTCATCTTCTCTGCCTTCACCGTCTCCAGCAGTTCATGAATCGCTCTTTTTACGCTATGCAAACCAGTCAAGCGGTTAAGCTCTTCAAGCAGGTCTTCTATTTTTTCCTCTTCCACCATTGGAATTGATTTTAATAAGAAGCTTTGCTGCCCTTTTACAGCCAGCAAATCATCCTGCTGCAGCTGAATCTGGACGAAGTCCCCGGCCAATAAAGTTCCTCTCGACCTTAAATCGACCAGCCCCTGATAAAAATCCTTCTCTACCAGACTCTCGATCGCTTCACCATATTTCTTCGTCACCATAATCCGTTCAACCAAACCAGTGAAAACACCTGGCTCAAATGAAACATTCAATTGTGTCTGGCTTTCGAGCCTGCGGGCAGCTGCCTGAAGCTTCCCTCTTAAAATAGCCTCGACATCGGCAGGCATCAGCGGTGCTGAAATCGCATAGGATTGTATTCCTTTTAAAATAGGAGCAGGAATTTTATTCGCTACTTCAGCAGGAAGCTGTCCGTGCACTTCCTCTTTCAAATCGACATCACTGTAAAATACAAGAAAATAATTGGAGGCATCCACCATAAGACTGTTTGATGTCCGGAAATAACCCTGCTGGACCAGCCTAGAAACATACTTAAGAACCTCAGCATTCGCCTTCTCCAACCCTATGAAACAAACCGTCCCAATTCCGTATTCAAAGGCCGCCGAACAATCCAGGACGAAATTGCTGTGAATGTCCTCCTCGGTATAATTCCGCAAATCAATCGTCGCCACCCGTTTATAAGGCACAAGTTTTTTCTTATAAAGCTGATCGACCAGCAACTGCAATGTCGTATACTTGCCCGTTCCCGTTGGTCCTGCCAGCAGGATCGTATTTTGAACCTTGCCTTTCTCTCTCTTAAAAAAGGCTTTCTTATAAGAGACCAGCAGCTCATCAATGAATGCTCCCTGGCGCAAAATCCTGCTATTCAGTTCCTTCTTGATCTCAGCAAAAATCGTATCCAACTCTTCATTGGACCGGTTCAAGCCCATCTGTTTCATACCATACTTCGCATCCTTGACTACTTCCCCGACACCGCCAACAGAATGTGGAACATGCTGCGGACTCCCACCTACCGATTCCGTCCTCAAGGCACCAGGATGAACCATCGTCTGCGACTGTCCACCCAACTTCTGCTTCTTGCCCCTGAACCCCTTTGCCTGCACATAATCGACCAATTGAAGCTCAGGCAATAAAATACGAAGCCATTTTTGGAAACCCATGACCCAACCTCACCTTACATATGATTTACTACTAATAATTTTAAACCAATATATAACAATTACAATTAGATTTTCCAAATAATAAAAGACAGCGGGGCGGACCCGCTGTCTTACAAGTTGGTATTTTTATTATTTAGGAGACACATATCAGCCTTCAATAAATTTATGCGCCTCTATTGCCCATACGCTTAATCCAGTTCTCCTTAAATTCAGGGTTCGCATATGGAATAACATAATCATTGATCACCTGGTCCACTTTTTCTTCAGGAACGAGATTATAAGAAGATAACTTGATGGTCTTGTTGTTTGTTGTTTTGATTGCCAGATACTTCAACGAACTGCCAGCCCATTTCATATCTGTGATTTCCTCGATCCGAACTGCCTTGTTCTTCCCTTTGAAATACCCATCCTGAACTGTGTATACTGCCTTCCCGGTAAGTACTGCTCTTAAAACCTTTAACAGCATCGTTCCGAAAAACAATAAGCCAATCACTCCAATGATGATCCCAATGAACGCTCTGACAATATTCGAATCTGGAACTATGTAGAATAAAATAAATAGGGCAGCCAATGTCATGGTAATACCCGAAGTAAGCAGGCAGCCGACTCCCCCGCTGGTGTAAACTACCTCTACTCGATCATCGTAAACTTTTATATTATTCTCTTGAATTTCATTTTCCATATGGCACCTTTTCCAATGAGTCTATGACATTTTCTTCGAGTAATTTGGAAGCAGAGTCGATTCCAAAAACAATGACGAAAAAGGAGCGAAAGGTTCTTCCTCTTACTCCTTTAATTCGCCTCCCGGATGGGACATGAGAACCGTCCCTAAGTCTCACACTCAAGCCCCTTTATTGCCCATGCGCTTTTCCCAATTCGACTTCAATTCAGGTGTGGCAAGAGGAACTAGATATTCCTGTATCACCTGGTTCACTTTTTCTTCGCCTACCAGGTTATAAGTAGGAAATTTGATTTTCTTTTTGTTTGTGGTTTGGACAACAAGGTACTTTAAGCTGGCGCCGCCCCACTTGATATCTTTGATCTCATTGATTCGAACACTATCTTTACGACCTTTTAACAACCCAGACTCAATACTTAATAATGTCTTGCCTGAAAGGATGACACTTATGAGCTTGAGTAAGATGGAGCCTGAAAAAATCAGTCCGATCAGTCCGATGACGATACTTAAAAAGCCTCTTACGAAACCTGAATCAGGCGCTACAACGAACAGAACAAAGGCGGAAAGCAAAGTACCAAACAACGCAGACGATACCATGCAACCGGCACCTGGATTTGTGTAGAGGATCTCGACCTTTCCTTCTGAAACTTTTATATTATGTTCTTCCTGGATCACTTTATCGTTATTATCCATTATTCATTGTTTCCTTTTCTTGCAAATTTTCTTGTACCAGTTTCTTGATTAATTCCTGGCAGCCACATATAACAGTAAATGCTTCATCCACTTTTTCAATGACCCAATTTTCTTGTGGTGCATTCGTAAATAGAATCATATTCTTCGCTTCGGGTTCATTATTCCTGCCATATTCCAGAAATAACATTGTGTTAAGTCTACCCGAAGTTTTTTTAAGTGTTTGATAGAATCGCTGTTTGACGCCCTCCAGCTTCGGAAGCTCGAATAATTTTTGATTATCAGTAAGGGAATCCAGCATAATCTCGAATTCTTCCTGAGAAATAGAAAATCCTGTCTCCTCAGCTGCCGTCTTTTCGCCTACTTGATAGAACTCACTAATGGATGAAACCACATGCTCCAAAGTCACCATTTTAAATACATGTACCTGCTCATCAAATTTCAAAGAATGCTCAAAAAGTTGTCCTTCACTTACATGATAGGAGACGGTTTCCTCGCTCCCATCCTCTCCATGGCGGGATAACTTGATGGACTGATCGGAATGGTTAAGGGCAGATATGACATCGGCAAGTTCATTCACGAGCGCAAACTTATGCTTTTTATAATGCAGCAAATTTTTAGCCAGAAGAGAACGTGTCGATACTTGAAGCACGAGGTCCATTTTTTCATCATCTAAATCACCGAAGTAGACTTGCTTCAGGGCATTTCCCTGCTCAAAGAATCCTTCGGAATAAAAACAGTAAATTAACTCTTCTATTGATAGAGAGAAATGATTCATTAATTCCACCTAATTTCCAAAGGATAAAGATCCTAAAAATGATTTCGAACTGCTCAACAAATTTGATGCATGCGATTTTACGCTGTTGAAGCCATCTTTTACTTTAGATACTCCTGATGCGATTGCTTCTGTCCCCTTATAAATAGAGTCCT
This sequence comes from Mesobacillus jeotgali, assembly GCF_031759225.1. Classification (NCBI taxonomy): domain Bacteria; kingdom Bacillati; phylum Bacillota; class Bacilli; order Caryophanales; family Bacillaceae; genus Mesobacillus; species Mesobacillus jeotgali. The sequence continues at coordinate 552,678 of NZ_CP134494.1, read as the reverse complement.
TGAAATTTACTGAGACTTTATCTACAACATTTTGCAAAGGAGTGAATCCGGCAATTTTATCTCCGACCCAGCTTCCGGCAATCCCGCCAAGAGTCGCGCCAATCATCGTACCTGGTGGTCCAAGGAAGCTGAGGGCTGCTCCTCCAATTACTGCGCCACCGAGGGATGTGGCTGTTACAACACCGGTTTTGAATACTGCCCTTCCAACTACCTTGGCATTTTCTTCTTTTAACTTTTCAGTGTTGCCGCTGTAGATCGAATAGTTTTCAGTTATTTTAATACCCGCACCAATCGCCTCTGACCCGGCAGTGATGACCCCAGCTAATAAGGCATTTCCTCTTGCAAGTTTCCATCCGCTTTTCAGAACGGTACCTGCATGGCTCTTTACCGCATCCATTCCTGCTCTGAAGGTACCTGAATGCGCTAAAGACTTTCTTAAGTCTGCCATGCTGTCAGTCAGGGAAACCAGATCGTCTGGATAAAAATTTGCCACCCTTTTATAAAGCACTTCTGAGAATTTGGCTCCACTCTTAAATATCACAGATGAAGGCTTGATCATCATTTTAGCCAGGAAATTATTCACCCTTGATCCTTCAATCATGGAAATATATTTGGACATTGGAATATTGAACTTGCCAAACTTAAGTTCATCGAGAACATGGAAAATATGCTTTAAGTCTTTGCCTCTCTTAAACCTGAAACCTAGCAAATGCATAATCCCGGCACCCGCAGAATATTGCAGACCGTGCAAGATATCTTCAAGCCTGCCTATCGTATTATTGTACGTTTCATATAAATCACTGGCGAAACGCCCATCAATCTGTTTCCTTGCCGCCTCAATCGCCTTATTGACAGCGTCTGCCTGGCGATTCACACGGTTTTCCGAATTTGCGTAACGATCGGCGGATTGAATGGTAAAAGACTTCAACTGCTTCATATGCATTTCGATTCGGTTTGAGGACGCCGAAGCACGCCGAAACTGGCCGCTTATTCCATTGCGTCCAAGAATTCGTGGATCAACGCTGCTTCCTACTCCGGAAACCCTATTCTCGATGCTTTGCAGCCTGCTGATTGTATGACTTAGGCCTGAAACAGAACTATTGACTTCATTGATGTTGAATACAATTTTTGAAGACAAGGACCTTCACTTCCCGTTAAAAAAATTTACAAACAACACCAATGAGTTGGTGAAGTTTTCCATACTTTTCATTATAATTGAGAACGTTTTTTAATTAAATATCATTACCTGAATATAGGTTAAAAGGATGATTTAACCATTTAAAAATCAAGGTCTTTTTACCCAATTTTTCCTCTAACTAAACCTGATTTCTTTACAAAAACCTCTTTATCAAAAAATCACAGTAAACATCAGTTCCTTCCGCAGAACCTTCCCCAACATAGGCATGACATTGTACTAAGAAAAACTGAGGAAAAGGAAATAAAAAGAGACAAAGGGCAATTCCTTTGTCCCACTTGTGGCGATATAGGAATGGTTGCCGTCAAGAAACAAAGTTAATCTTAAAACCAATTCTGATTTATCCGTTACCTCTTCTCATTACTCCCTCATCAGAAACGGCAAATCCTTAGTGGAAAATGGTCCACCCTACATTTTAATTTGAAGAACGATTAATAAGGATTACATAGTGAGGAAGCCATTTTTAGATAATCCGCTTTAAAATGTTTGCAATACGATCAGAAAGTAGAAAATTCCTAAACGAGAAATTACTGTATTATTTTTCAAGTATTAAAATTATAAATTCTCTTCCTTTTGTACCGATACATAAACAAGAAGTGGTTTTTGAAGAGGGACTAGGGGGCGGAAGGATGTTCAAGAAAATTCAAACCAAGATTATGCTTACAATGAGCGTGCTAATTGCGATCACGCTAATAGGAGTCTCAGCACTAACGTATTTTCAAACGAAAAGAGAAATTTTATCAAATGTAAATACGAGCTCAACATCGCAAATCGACAATTTAAAGAGCAACATTGATCTTTATCTTAACTTTTATGGCAGTACTATTGACCGCTACAGCAAAGATAACCGTATAGTTGAATATTTAAAAGAAGTGAAGCAAAACGAACAAACAGGAATTGCAGCATATTGGCCTATCGTGAGTAATGATTTCGAGAATTTTATGGGACTTAATCAAAACGTAGCTGTTATTTACGTTGGGGCTGAAACAAAACAATTTAAAACTACTCCAGTTATTGATTTACCGACGGACTTTGACCCTACAGGAAGACCTTGGTATACAGCTGCTCTTGAATCACCAGATAAAGCCCTTTGGACAGAGCCATACCTGGATGCCAGTTCGGGAGAATACGTGGTTACTGTTGTTAAACCCGTTTTAGATCCAGCATCGAAGGAAGTGCTGGGAGTTGTAGGATTAGATTTGAGCCTATCTGGATTATCAGAAATGATTAATAAGACTGCGGTAGGATATAAAGGATACTCCTTGCTTTTGGACAGTAATGGAATGGTGCTTGTCCATCCGAAAGAACAGGGCAAGGATTTAAGTAAGAAACAATATTTCTCCGTATTGAAAGAAAAGGATGCTGGTTTTACAAAATATGAGGAAAGTAACACAGAAAACCAGTTATTTTTCCAAACGTTGGACCAGACAAACTGGAAAATTGGAATGGTGTATGAAACCAACGAATTATTGGCAAGTGCACAAAAGCTAAGAAACTTGATTCTAATCATAGCCTCATTGACGGTTTTCGCTAGTCTTGCCATTACCTATTTCCTGGCGAGAAGTATAGCCAATCCGATTACTTTGTTGAATAGCCAGGTCCAGAAGGTTGCTCAAGGCGACTTAACCGTTAATGTAGTGGCAAATTCCAAGGATGAAACCGGCCAGCTTACCGAACACTTCAATGTGATGGTTGAGAATATGCGCACCTTAATTTCATCTGTAGAAAATTCTGTTGAAAGTGTTAATGATTCTGCTTCGAATCTAACTGCAGTAGCTGAAGAAACCATCGCTGCAAGTGAAGAAGTTGCCAAAGCGATTGGTGAGGTAGCTACAGGAGCCACACAGCAGGCTATGGATTCTGAAGAAGCAAATAATCGTACTGTAAGCCTGTCTCTTCAAATTGAAAGAGTCCAGGAAAGCATGAATCAGATGACAGGACTATCAAGACAAGCCGAGAAAACAAATCAACAAGGACTTGAACAAATGAAGTCCCTTAGACATAGTACCGGAGAAAGTGACGGGGTCATTAAGAATGTCGGCAATGTCATTAACAAGCTGGCATCAAAAGTTCAAGAAATTGAACAAGTTATACATTCCATAACGGAAATTTCCGAACAGACCAATCTTCTTGCTTTAAATGCAAGTATTGAGGCAGCAAGGGCTGGTGATAGCGGAAGAGGTTTTGCCGTTGTGGCAGAGGAAGTTCGAAAACTCGCGGAGCAGTCGGCAAAAGCGGCACAACAGGTTAAACTCACGATATCCTCCATTGAAAACGAAACCCAATCTGTCGTGAAGGAAATGGATCAGACGCTAAAAATTTCTCATTTACAAAACGAAGCAGTTAGCCATACAGAAGTTGCTTTTAATGAAATCTCCCAGACCATTAATAATATCGTACATTCCATTGATACAATAAAGGCGGATGTAGCAAATATCAATGAGCTAAAAGATGATGTTGTAGCATCCATCCAAAGCATCGCATCCGTTGCAGAACAATCGGCAGCTTCATCTGAACAGGTTAGTGCATCTACTGATGAACAGGTACGAGCGTTAGGCTCAGTCACCCAATCTGCAATAGAGCTAAATGAGTCCAGCACCAAATTAGCGGCATTGATAAAAAAGTTTAAAATTTCATAACAGCTTTCAGTGTTCTGTGAGGCCACTAAAATGACCAAAATATAGAAGCCGAATTCACGAGAGGAAGCCATACTCGAAAAGGAGTATGGCTTTTCTTAATGCTAGACAAAGGGATGTTCTTTCAAATGCTACTGTCTTTACTTACGCACTTATCGAGATAGCAAAGAAAAAAGCAAGCGGCTCGGCTGGAATTACTAGAATCACATCAACGACCATTGCTAATTTTTAAAGCACGTTCCCCTTACTATCTCGAAAAAAATCCTTTACAATAATCCCTTAAGCTCTACTTCATATAGAAACTGAAGCTGCTTTTCCAGCACCCTGTCTGGAATAAGCGGGAATAGTGCATCACGAAGAGCGACAGAAACGCGCTCATTCAACTGGGCCACCATTCCAATCCGTTTCGACATTCTTGTAATTTGCCTGGTACGGCTGGTTCGTTCCTGTTCATATCTTTCCAAAGCTTCTTTAATGGGGGAATTCCGTTTCAAATGGCTTGCCAGGATGACTGCGTCTTCAATAGATTGCCCGGCCCCTTGCCCCAAGTTGGGTGTCATGGCATGAGCCGCGTCTCCTAGTAAAACAATACGTCCGAATGCAAAGCGGCGGATTGGCGGCAGATCGTAAATATCATGGTGTAGCAATTGGTGATTGGAGGTTTGCGCTAGTATTTGAGGAATCGGTTCATGATAGCCTTCAAAAATCTTCATCAAGTCCAGGGGTGTAAAGGCTTTTAATTGGGAATCCCGGGCTTTAGCATTCACGCATGCGAACCAATAGATCCGGTTGTCCGGCAAGGGAACCAATCCGAAGCGGCCCCTGCGGCCCCAAGTTTCTATAAATACATTCGGATTATAACCACGCAAATCCGGTCCGGCCTTCACAACCGCCCTCCAACAAGTGTATCCTGCATATCGTGGTTTTGCATTCGGCAGCAGGTTTTCGCGAATGGTGGAGTAAACACCGTCCGCTCCGATCAGTAAATCTCCTTCCTCCGTTGAACCATCTTCAAACCATACTTTGACCCCGTTGTCATTTTGTTCAAAACGATAACAAGTCTTCCCTGTGTGGACAATTTGCTCCGGACCTAGGGCGCCCATAAGCAGCTCCAGGAGCTTTCCTCTCTCAATCGTAACATTATTAGGTCCATACTTGTGGCTAATTACGGCTGTGTCCGTCCGCTGCAGGATTTTCCCTGAAGGCGTAAGGATGCGAAGCTCATCCAACACCCTCCCATCCCGAAGGACTGAATCGCCTGCACCAAACTGTTTCAAAGCTCGAACAGCATTTGCTCCAATGGCGAGCCCGGCACCTGCAAAACGCACTTCCTGCTTGCTTTCGAACACCTTCACATCCATCCCGATTTTGCGCAGGGCAATGGCTGTGCTCAGCCCCCCGATACCAGCGCCAATAATGATTGCTTTCATCGTATCACCACTTCCCAATACATGTGATCCAGCCTTGATCATCGATATAAATAGTGAGACAGCCTCCGGAACTCTTCCACCAAGGATATATTGTAAGTAAATGCTTTTGATAAGAATTACACTAGGTTAATAAGATGTTTTATTATATGACTCCAGATTCGCAATCCGTCTCCATTTTATAATAATGTTTGGGTTCTCCCTAATACAACTATACATCTTAACAAACCTTCATCTCATAAAGCTCCCCAAAATAACGCTCCTGGAACTTCTTATTCAAGATCCCAGTAAAATAAGCAATCGGATTCTTCACTTCCACCTTCGACTTAAGCTTCCGGACGAGCTGCTTGAAGGAGTCAACGGACAGTGATAACAGGAGATCCGTGTCTTTTTCATAGTTGTTCCGATATGCAGAGACCATGCTCATCCGCCAGAATTCCTCGATCGACTTTGAGGTTGGGTAGAAGTATTTTACAAGATTGACGAAATCACTTGGAACCCGGTCACTGACAAAAAGATGATCTTCCGGTGCTTGTTCAGCAAGGGGTTTTACCTCCTGAATTTTGGATGATTGTTCTCCAGCAGCCTTTTCTTCACGTTTATTATTCTTTTTCATGTTAGTTTCAGAAGGAATGATAGTTTTATATTGGTGGCTCAATTGATCGCCATCCGGTAGTTCATTCATCGGGAAACGATTGAATATATACAGGTTGCTAGACTGTGAGCCGTTCTTGCGCGCAGTTTCATAAACAGTGAAAATACCAATCTCACTAGCCTTCAGAATCATCCTTTTAAAAGTAGAACGTGAAATCCCCATCTCCCCATACTCCTCATAAATCGCCTTAAGGACCGTCCCGATCTTCGCATTCGCCACCCCAGGAACCTTTGCAGCAAAACGAGCCAGCCGCTTCAAACCAATCAACTCCCCCTTACTGAAAAAACGCTTCTTATCCGCCATCCACATCTCAAAATGATTGTTAAACTCCTTCAACGAACCAAACTGTGAATACTCCCCAAAACTCTCAACAACCGCCGATTTAATTGTCATGCTAATGCACCACCCTTTCACCCTTTATATATGGATGAAAGGGTGGAAAGGACAGGGTGGGAATCGTAGGATTGTGGCGTTTTTGTGAACATTTAAATGGGAGAGACTTTCTGTAATTTAATTCTTCCTGTGTAGATATCCTTCCTTTATAATTAAAATATGGAAAAATGTGAGAATAAAAAATACTGATAAAAAGAAAGGGGCTTTTTATGAGTTGGTTTAAAGAAAGGGCGGCATATTCTGAACATATGGCCTATCGGGACCTAAATCCCAATCGTTATGTCGAGAAATATGGAACAAACAAACATTCGGACCATAGTAAAGTTTTATCTAGCGATTTGTCAATCAACCAGAATCTTGTGGACAATCTATTATATAAATTAATGATCTTATTACCCAATAGAACATTATCATTGCCACAGAATATAACTATCGTGACAGACTACAAATGGAGTGAACATAGGGATAATGACAGTTCAGTAATTGGCTGTTCGTTATTTTTCACTCTTCTTCAAAACGGGCTACTTTTACGAAGAGGGCGTATCATTTTATCTAATTGGGGAAATAGAGGTGAGCCTGCTTCTGTATATGAAGATGCTTTTTCAAGATTTATCATCGTTGAGTTGTTAAAGCCAAAATCTACTACAAATTATAATGGAATAAATCAATATGGATTCCATAAGTATCTAAATGCAAAGTTTGCAAAGCTAATACCTGAATATAAAATATTAGGTGTCCCGAAAGAAGTGAAGCGAGACATTTTAAAAACACTTGAAACAGACTTCGGATTAACAGTCAAAGATCAATCTATATTATTGGAGTTGGTGAATATACATGATGGTAACAACAAGGAATTACTCAAATTTTTACAACAACTAATAATTATTGGATTAGTAAAAGAAGTACATCGAGGCAGATTGCCAGAGTTGGAATTAACTAGTTTCAATGATAGACCATCAATGAAGGAAATATCCGTAAATAGTTTGGAGAGATAAGGATGATTGTAAAAGCCTCAGGAACTTTTCATGCGTTTGACTCAAAGATTTTTCGTTCAGATTCCTATCTTCAATGGGGAGACTCTCAAAAAACCATCGGATTAGTGATGATGTTGAATCCTGGCAGTTCGCGACTTGCAAACAATACAGATTGGGATTCTTTTATTCATAGATGTGAAAGCGGGGAAGAATTTTCACAATCCGGTGAACTGGAAATGGATCCTACAATGAAGTCTATACACCATATTCTCTCTACATCTAATCCTGAATTGGATGGTATTTTACATATTTATAATCTATTCAACTATCGTTGGGGAAAATCAAATGAGGCAATCCGCACTTATTCTGGGCTTCTTCAAGACTCTCGCTATCAATCATATTTACACTCACCACTCCCTCCACTTGAAAGTTTCCCATGGATTTGGACAGCGTGGTCTGTTGAAAGTGGGGCATCCATCAATAACCGTAAAAAACATATTATAAAGAAATTATCAGGAACTAACCGAATTGCCTTATATTCCTCCCAGAAAGACCATCAAACAAGGAAAGAGTTATTTTGCTATCACCCATGTCCACAACAAAAAGCAAAAAGAGAATGGGTTCAAACTGAGATGATTAAAGAATTTAAAAAATACTATCTTTTGGATAACTAAAGGGCGAATGTCATCTATTTGGACTATTCAAGTGGCTTGTGAATGTGAAGATTATTTTGAGATAGTGGAATCTTCCCTCTTCTCTAAGTACCAGGGTGCTTCACTTCTAACAAATTGTTCTTATGGATTCCTGTCTCTATCTCGAACGGACTTGTAAAAAGCAAAATTCATAGAAAAGAGGACAAATATGCAAAACAAAACAGTTAATCTAATTCAAATAGATTGGCAGGGTCCTTACACCTTAAAAGAGCTACATCTCTTAAATGATGATTCGCTCGATTATGGAATTTATCAGATATACGGAAAGCATATGGTTTACGGAAAGGATGCTTTATTGTATATAGGGAAAGCCGACTATCAAACAATCGGAAAAAGGGTATCCCAAGAAAATTGGTGGGACACAAACGATTCAAACCATTTAAAAATATATGCTGGTCGTTTATCCGGTGAAAAGACTCCAGATGAAGAACAGTGGTCTTATGAAATAGATTTGGCTGAAAAGCTCCTAATCAATGTCCATAAACCTGCTTACAACTCCAAAAGTCTTTCATCTATCCCGGTTGAGATTCAAGATGTACATATTTTAAATTGGGGAGATCATCGGGATTTGCTTCCTGAAGTCTCAGGATTACGCTGGACAAGTAAATTAGATCACCTTTTGTACGATACTTATAAATTGAATACTCCGGTCAAATGATAGAAAAAAGTGGATGATAACCCATCCACTTTTAATAATTCAATTAAGTTGTAACCAACCTTTCTTCCTCTAGACTTAAACTTTAACGATATTCTCCCGCCTTCATTGTCAATAATTTCTGCAGCTGGTCAATTTCTTGGAGACAGAGAGACGGTTCGAGACCACTGAAAAAGTGCCCTTTTTTCCAAAAGGAAATCTCCATTTCTAGGATGCTTCCAGAAAATGAAGATTTTCATTTGGTATTTTGAAATAAATGACAATAAATCGTGTGGAAACAGACTTATTAGAGGATAGGATTTTCGCTATCCTCTTTAAGTTTACCGCCAATGCGGTTAATTTTGCTTGTAAGCCCATGCTTTTTAGACCGTACCCTCTGGCACGATCTAACCCGTGGAAGTTTTTCATTTCCCCGTTCTTCCATTCCTGACAAGCTCTTTTCTTATATTTTACTTTGAACTCATCCGTCTTTTGTTCCTGGCTGTATCCATAGAATTCTGGGGTGTTGATTCCAACGTCCAATATTCTTCCTACTCTGGTTCCTTTGACGCATTGATCCCGGAGTGGACATACTCTGCATTTTTCCCTTTCAAAATAATACTTGTAGGATTGCTTACCGCTTTTTTTCTTTTGGTGAACTTTCCTTACTGTTTGATTGCCCTGTACACAAAACCATTCATCAGAATCTTTGTTATAGCTATATAAATCCTCGTCAATTTTATAAGCCATTTCACTTACTGGTATGTATGGCTTGGCTCCCGCTTCCTTAATTTTGTCCAATATTGGCTTTCTGAAATAGGCTTTATCCCCATAGACTTCGTCTATTGTCATTCCACTTTTTTTCGTTAGCTCCAATAACTGATCAAACTTTTCCCCATCCACATAGGCGCCATTCCCTACATGTACAGCTGTAATAATACGGTCTTCGGTTGTGATCATAAATTCAGTCTTATATCCAAAGAAATGGGATGTCTTACTCTTATGACCAACTCTGGCGTCCTGGTCCACAATAGAGCGAACCCCTTTTTGTTCAATAAATTTAGGGTCCTGTAAGATTTCTTTCGCATTCTCTAGTAATCTCTTGGTTTTTGGGATGTTTTCTGATTCTAGATGTTCTTCTACATTTGAAATGGTTTCTTCAAGATAGGATTTCATTGTCGCTTTGGCTTCTTTATGATCTTCGATTTCTTTATAGTCGGGAATATCTTGATTGATTTCCTTCGGAACTTCGCCACACTCTTCCTCTACGGTCTTAAAGATCTTTTTCGCCAGTCTTTTCATAACTCTTTCTGCGGTACATTTAAAGGTGTTGGCCTCTGAATGGGTTGTATCAATGCTTATCCCAGATGATTTTAGGATTCCTTTTTCCACACCTTGTTTATTGATTTCAACGATGATCTCATCAATCGTAAGATTGCCTTCTAATTTATGCTTGCGAAATTTAGCCAATAGACTTGGATGGGGCAAATCGTCCTCTGGATTAATACCGAGGAAGTACATGAAAGCCAGGTTTAATGAAGCTTCTTCGATTACCTGTTCATCGGATAGATTATAGAGGTATTGCAGCACTAAAAGTTTAACCATAAGCTCCGGCTCTTTTGCAGGTCGGCCATAGTACTTACAATAGGATTTTTCGAGTTTGTCATTGATGAAACTAAAATCTACCACGTCTTTAAGCAATTTCAGCTTATGATTTTCGGGGATTTTATTGTATAATACGGAGTAGATGCTTAACTGCATATCTTTGTCTTTAAGCATAAAAAGAAAACCTTCTTTCTCTTGTATAATTGGTTCTTGGTCGATTCAATTATATCAAATTTAAGAAGGTTTTCTTTTTTATTGTCCAAAATCATCATTTCCACTTAACTGGAAGTGTTTTTCAGTGGCTTCGAACCGTCCCCTTGTCGCATTTCAATGTTCGACCTTACATCAAGGGAAGTTCTATTTTGTAAAATTCACCATATCTTAACTAATATCAAAAGTTCCTCAAAGAGGAGTTATAAGCATGCTGCGGGTTAAATTTATGATTAAACAATTCCTAAAAGAGCCTTTATGGTTTAAAATCTTAATCTCTATAACTTTGCTTATTTCAATAATTTTTAGCAGTGCAACTTTTGCAAATAATGCTTATTATCAAAGTTTCTCCAAATTAGCCGCCGCTATCTTTTTTTGTGCATATGGAATTAAACTGAGGAGGAACCGTTTAACTTCTGTCATCTTATTATCTTCATCAGCTCTATGTATATATCTATCCATTCTGGCTATATCTTAGTGAAGATTCTATTCTGTAGTTCAACAAAAAAGTGCTTTAATCCTGGATGGATTAAAGCTCTTTTTTGTTGAACTTTTTATTGAAGCAAAGAGGCAGTTTAGTTTAAGTGTAAAGATTCACTATTCGCATTGTTTATTATTGTTAAAGATCGCTTGGTAATAAGATATTAGTTAGGATAAAGAATATATTTCACTTAAACTAGACCAATTTCATTGTGAACGATGTGGAGGAAAAATGGCCCCTGATTATTATAAAGAGATACACGGGCAGGAGTATTAACTACAGGATTTCCAATAATTATGGCAGAAGAAAAAAGACCGGGCGTATTTTGTAAAATATTTCTTATATTATTGTAAGATATTTAAGTTTATCGCGTCTTATATGTAAGGGGGGGAGATGGTGACACAGCTTGAGGATATTTATAATAAATACTTTAAAGATGTTTTTTTATATGTGTATAGTTTGTCTGGCGATCAGCATATCGCTGAAGATATCACTTCAGAAACTTTTATGAAGGCATTAACATCGCTAGACAGTTTCAGAGGGGATAGTGATATCCGTGTTTGGTTATGCCAAATTGCCAAAAACAGTTATTACTCTTACTTGCGTAAGAAAAAAAGCTTTGTAGATTTGGAGTCACTTCCAGAATCAGCAAGTGAAGACAATGTAGAACAAGAAATAACCACTTCGGAAGCGTCCATGAAGGTACATGAAATTATCCAGAATTTAAAAGAGCCTTATAAAAAAGTCTTTACGCTCCGTGTATTTGGAGAACTGTCATTTAAGCAAATTGGCAAATTGTATGCAAAAAGTGATAACTGGGCTTGTATTACTTATCACCGTGCTAGAGAAAAGATTAAAGCACGATTGGGGGATTATCGATGAAAATTAGCTGTAATATGATTAGGGATATACTGCCGTTATATGTCGAGAATATGGCAAGTCAAGATACTAGAGATCTCGTTGAAGAACATATAGCTTCTTGTGAAGACTGCAAAAAACGACTTGAAGAAATGAGGACGCTTGAAGAACTGCCAATAGATACCGATATAGCTCCCTTAAGAAATATACAAAATACATTGCGAAGGGAAAAGCTGCAAACGATTATTCTTTCAGTCATGGTAACATTGGTTTTTACATTGGTTACAATGGCTTATCTGACAGAGCCAGCATACATTTCTTATAATGAAAATGCGGTTTCGATCATTGAAAAGGATGACGGAACGGTACTTTTGAATTTTAGTGAAGAAGTCTCCGGATTCCATGTAGAACAAAATCCAGCAGCAGACAATTCAGGTTATGTCTATGATATAACTACATGGGAAACGATTTGGCACCAGAAAATAAGCAAAAACAACCTAGAAAATACTGTCTTGAACCCGAATGGAGAAACGGTCGCTTCAATCTATTATTACAATACCGATGGAAGTGAAAATATTTTAATTTATGGAGATCCAATAACAGATGGTTCTGTCATTACGTTACCTCGGCTAGTTTTAAGCTACTATGTGATATTTGCTATAGGATTTTTACTTATTTGTGGAATTGGATTGGCCATATTCCGTAAGAATGAAAAAATAAGAAATGGACTAGAAAAAATGATTCTATTGCCTATCTCCTACCTGCTTGCTCACTTAACTATAAAAGGGCTTCACTCTACAACTTACCTTGCTAGACGAGACTTTTATGCAATATTACTAGTCACAATTTCTTTATATATTGCGTTGTTAGCTGGAAGGAACCTATTAAAAAAAATATCGATCAAGAAGCCGAAACAATAAATTCACCCACTTTGGATCATTCATGTCTTCATCAACGTAGTAGAATCATAGTCTTATACCCAATAAAAAAAGCGAAAAACGCTGGCGTTTTTCGCTTTTTCTAATACTATCTAATTCAATTCCGGCCAATACCCTCTATTTGCTTCAATTAAATCGTCTAAAATCTCTTTTGCTACTTGTGCGCTTGGGACTGTTTTTGAAAGTGTCAGTGCCTGCCACAATTTTTGATAGCTGCCTTCGATATAGGCTTCGACGACTAATTTTTCGACTGTAACCTGCTGGTACATCAGGGCTCTTTGGAATGCAGGAATCTTCCCCTGGCTCAATGGCTCTGGACCATTGCTTCCAACAATACACGGTACTTCTACCATGGCATCGTCATCAAAGTTGGCGATGGCTCCGTTGTTTTCAACGATCAGCAGCATTCTTTCATGCGTGTTGAAGGCAATCGCGCGTGCAAGATCGACGACGAATGTTGCATGGGCACCCATCTCAAATTCACAGCCTTCTGCTGTACCTCTTTCAACGATAGTTCTAGCCGTTGAAAATACGGTCTTTTCTCTGCCGGCAATGACTTCATTAGCCCTGGTGAATTCCGGATTTGAATGTTCGACCACATAATCAGGATATAGGTAATATTTTAAATAGGTGTTCGGCAAGAATCTTGGGTCAACCGCCAACAGGTCTTTTGCTTTTTTATGCGTATCCTGCCAGCTTGCATCTGTATGCTGGGTGTCGACTTCTTTTTGAGTAAGATAGCCATTCTCCGCCACATAATCGCGGATTTGAGGCAGGTATTCGTTGCCTTCTTTGTCTTTTATGCTTGTCCACCAGCCGAAATGGTTCAATCCGAAGTATCGCACTTCCAAATCACTTGGCTCTTTGCCGATGATGTATGAAATCCTGCGCAGTGTTCCTACAGGCATATCACAAATGTTCAGCACCTTTGAATTTGGGCGAAGAACCCGGCAAGCTTCCGCTACAATGGCAGCAGGATTGGAGTAGTTCAACATCCAGCAGTCCGGTGAATACTTTTCCATCAGGTCAATCATTTCGACCATATCCCCGATGCTTCTCATTCCATATGCAATTCCGCCTGGTCCGCATGTTTCCTGGCCTACGACACCATGTTTTAGCGGAATTTTTTCATCTTTCTCGCGCATTTCATATTTTCCGGTACGGATATGGGCGAAACAGAAGTCAACATCCGTGAACGCTTCTTCCGGGTCAGTTGTAAAACTGTATTCTATATCTGGCGCTTTCTCCTTCATGACAATGTCTAGCGCCTCTCCCAAGACAGCCTGCCTCGCGCCGTCATTATCGTATAATTTCAACTTTCTAAGCGGGAAGCGATCCAGATTGTCCAATAGCATCATGACAATTCCCGGTGTATAGGTACTACCTCCACCTGCAATAACAACTGAGAATTTTTTCATCTTATTCATTCCCTTCTTAAAATCTGTAACTCTGAGATGTTAGTTCGTTTCTAATCCTAAAAAGCTTTCGACATCTTTGCGTATGTTGGTCACCTGCAGGCCGTAAACAACCTGGACATTTTCGTCTTTAATGATGACTCCACTTGCTCCTGTTTGTTGTTTCAGTACATCTGCGTCCACTTTCTCCGGCTGCTCTACTGTCAAGCGAAGTCTTGTGTAGCAGTTCGTAACAGTCTTAATATTCTGTGCCCCGCCTAAAGCGTCGACTATTACTGGAGCGAGTCCAACATTTCCTTGTTGTTCGGGCGTTGGCGCAGTTCCCTTACTTTTCTTTTCTTTGTAATCTTCCTTCGAATACAACTTTGTTTCTGCACCTTCATCTTCTCGTCCGATCGTTTTGAAGTTGAATTTCTGGATCAAGAAACGGAATGCCACATAATATGCTGCGAAGGACATCAAACCGATTAAGATGTAAGTCGGCCAATGTGTCTTTTCAATACCCAGCGGTACGTTAAACAGCAAGAAGTCGATCATTCCATTCGGTCCAATCGCTCTGACATTAAGCAAATCGAACAATACCATTCCTAAACCGCTCAAGACAGCGTGTACCACGAACAACACTGGTGCGACAAACAAGAATGAAAATTCGATTGGCTCAGTGACACCGGCAATGAACGATGTGACTGCAGCAGGAATTAAGATTGCCTTTGCCTTGCCTTTGTTCTCTGGCTTTGCCATATGATACATGGCCAAACATGCACCAATTAAACCGAACATTTTCGAAATACCACGCGCATCCCAAACGACGCTTGCGGAAAGCTCTTTTACATTTGGATCGATGATTTCAGCATAATAAATGTTCCTTGCCCCTTCGAATACTTGTCCGCCAACTTCGGCGACACCGCCCAGGGAGGTATACAAGAATGGTGTATAGATCAAGTGGTGCAGCCCAGTTGGGATCAACAGGCGTTCCAATGCTCCATACAGGAAGATTCCGAAGCTGCCGCTATTCTGGATTAGCGACCCAAGACCCGTAATACCTGATTGGAAAAACGGCCAGATGAATGTAAGCGCAACGGACAACAAGATAACAACTGGAATTAATACGATAAAAACAAAGCGTGATCCACCGTAAATCTGAAATGCACCTTTAAACTCTGTATCAATAAATCGATTGTGAACGATAGCGGTTACAATACCGAGAATGAGTCCCAGGAACACACCCATATCGAGGACTTGTACACCAAGGACCATGGTTTGTCCCGTCCCTTGCAATGATTCCCCTTCATGAAGAATCCCGCTGATCTGCATGAAACGATTCATGGCATTAACAAACACTAAATACCCTAATAACGAGGTAAATCCGGCGATTGCTTTTTCTTTATTCGCCAGCCCAATGGCAATACCTACGGCAAAAATGAGCCCTAAATTGGTCAAAATTGAAACCAATGATCCAGTCAGGATCGTACCGAATCCAGTGGTAATCGGATTATCCAAAAACGGGAGGACCTCCAATAGTCTTGGATTGGTAAATAAATTACCGAAAGCAATTAAAATACCTTCAATTGGCAAAATAAGTATAGGAATGAACATTGCTTTTGAAAAGCGCTGCATAGCTTCCATTATTCTCTTCTTCATTTCGCCTTCCCCTTTCCTGTGTATATATTCAATTTTTTAATAGGTTTAGAATACAATGTAAACGCTTTACCGTCGACAGGTTCAGCCATATAAAAAACGTGTTTCATGGATTGAAACACGTTTCACTGGTTCTGGTCTTTTTTGATCATCGATTCAACATATTTCTTTACGATAAATTCAAACATCAGGAGCAAACTGGGGAAAAAGCTGTTTGGCAGCATATTCCGGTCATCCAGTTTATTGTGGTCAGTAATTTTGAAGTTCAAATTTGAAAGCATAGCAATCCGATTTTCCGTTTCTTTCGTGAACGATACGGTAAAAATGTTATGCTCTTTGGCTGCTTGCAATTTGTCCAGGATCAGCTGTGTTTCCCCAGATTTTGAAATCACGACAAGAGCGCCTATATCTTCCAAATTATTTTCAAATACGCCAATAGAATCACTGCCACTTGCCACGATTGTTTTTCTTCCCAGTACCAATAATTTTTTATACAAGTACTCAGCTGCAATGGACGAAAAACCGGTAGCATAAATAAAGATATAGCGCTGACGAAGATTTAATACATTGTTAATGAATGTTTGGATCTCCTCCAACGAATTGTGGTTCAAAAAATCTTTCTCACTGATTTCAAGGTAATCCTCGATCATTCCGCTTTGCGGTAAATCAGCCTTTTTCACAAGAGGCAAAAGCTGATAATACATATCCACAAAGCCCGCATAGCCCAACTTCTTTGACAACCGGATCACCGTAGCGGGAGAAGTGAAATTCTCCTTTGCAATCCTGCGGACACCCATCTGCAAAACGTTATCAATGTTAACCACGATATACTGTACTAATTGAACTTCCAATTCCGTCAGATTCTTCCCTTGAATGATTTTGCTGATATCGATCATACTCTCACCACACTCACTTTTCTGAGTTGTCATAGGGTCATTTCTAGTGCAAATCAATCCGGCACGGAAGGGTTGTTACATGGCAGTTCCGTGTAAAACATCTCCGTTCTTCATCTGTTTAGTTAGTATAGAGCTATATTGTACCTTATCATGTCCCAGAATTGGAAGGAAGGCAGCTATCTAGAAACTAACTAGAGAAGCATAGAGACATACCATATCCTTCAAAAACTAATCATCTTCCCGTGCTCCCAAACAAAAAAAAGAGGGTTATCCCCCTTTACTCACTACTGAGCATTTCTGCCATCTTTATAGTCTGTAACTCTTTTTGAACAATGCTTATGGACGTAATACTACTCTTGGATCGCTTAGCTAATTCATCAGGCAGCTTTTGAATCTTCTTTTTAGAAGCTACTAAATCTTTTTCTAAACTTTCCACCTCAATTTTAGAGCTGACTTCATCTTCTTTCCAAAACTGAATTGCATTTAGCGTATCATTAGCCATTTCCTGTAATGAAACAAGAAGGGATTCCGCTTTGTTTACTGTAAGTAAAACACTTGAAGACAGTTCAAGAGCTTTATGAGCCTCTATAGTATAATTTTTTAAATCCTCAATCTGATAAATCAAGTTCGAGTTTAACTCTTGTTCAATTTGATATAACAGATCATTGCTTTTTTCTTTTTGATATTCTTCGAATAATAAAGTTAATTTCTTATGAGAATCACTTATCTCTTGTTGAATAACTGTTAAGTTATTCAAACGAAAAAGTATGTTATCAATTTCAGCAAGTTTAATCTGTAGAAAAGCTAAATCAGTACTTACTTTAGTTATTGCAGGATGACCAACCAAAGTGTTGACCCCTCTCACGACGGTAATTGCTGTTCCAAATCCGCCTATTGTATCCTTTATAGGGGCTAAATTTTCTTTTAACAACTCAACATTTTCAAATATTAAATCTATATCCTCATTGTATTTTTCTAGATCGCTAATTATTTTCGGCAGTTCAGTTTCTATTACTTTTAACGAATGATTCCTAGCTTCATCTACTTGGTTCTTTATAGCCTTTGGCTCTGTTGAGGTACTTACACTATTGTCGATAGCTATTTGACTGGCTAGATAGCCGGTGGATCCTGAAATTAGTATTGAGGATATAATTGTAATAGGAAACAAATATCTTTGAAGCACCGGTTTTTGGTTAGATTCCACCCTAGTCTTCTCCAGTTCCATATGCCGCTCCTTCTTCCTAAATCACGGGAATTTTTTGTGATGATAATCAATGTTGACCAGCACCCATTTTTCAATAATAAGGATATAAATGTCGAATGATCAACCTTCGATAATAATTATACGACGTTTTCTTCAATATTTAGGTTATTTATTTTAGAAACGACGTTCTAGCCTAAAGTTTTTTGTCACTTGCAATTCACGAGACAACGGAACCACCCCCTTGTAGTACAGCAGTATTTGGTGCATTTTCCCTAACCTTTGAGAATCAGAAACATTTTTCCGTTTTTTTAGGTAATTCGGTTTATAAATCCGCAGAAAGGGTAAATGATATCAGTTGTAACGTTATTACTTTGGGGGTAAGTAAATTGAATAACATAGATGATTTAAGAGAAGAAATAAAAATCTACTTTAATGATAAAGGTGAAATATTTGAAGGGAATTTGCTCTCTCAAGCAGTTAATGTTTCAGGGAAAATCACGGAGATTTTAGAAAAAGGGAACATTGACCTTTTAAAAAACGCCAGGAAGTTAATTTTCTTCATAATTGATCAAAATGAAAAAGATTTAATCGCTTTTGCAGAGGAGGAGGGAATTGCCTGGGCAGGACATTCTCTAACTCTGTCTTTAAAATTAGAATGGGTTCAAGCAATCAGAAGAACTTTTTGGCAGATAATTGGGGATATTGATGAAGAAAAGAACCTGACTGATGGAAAAAAAGATTTTTATGAAATGGAAGAATTCATAAACGAACAAATAGACCAATTTCTGAACAACTTCTTTCTCAGTTACTCAAAATATAAAGATCAAATGCTCCATAAGCAAAGAGAAATGGTCGAACATTTGTCTGTCCCAATCATTCCAGTAAGTGAGACTGTTTCAGTTCTGCCTCTAATTGGCACAATTGACTCTTTTAGAATTCGAATCATTGAAGAGAAAGTCTTAAATGAAATTGCTAACACAAGGTTCCAAAACTTAGTGATCGACCTATCCGGTGTAGCCATGATGGATAAGGATGTTATCGACTACTTCCAAAAGATCCTGACTGGTGTGGCCATGATGGGCTGCAAAGGCATTCTCACCGGACTCCGACCAGACCTTGTAAGAAAAATGGTCCATGGAGGTATTCTTTTTGAAAAAGATACAGAAACAAGAGGGACCCTTAAAGAGACTTTAAAAAATTACCTATGATGCAGGGAAAAGGCCATTTCGATGGTCTTTTTTTATTTCGACGAGACATGGGAATCCTCCCCATGTCTCCCTCGCTAATCCAACATATCACTTTGTCTTATAAAACCTGTCCCTCACTCTTTTTAAGCGGGCATGATACTTCAGGATATCAAGCCTTGCTTTTTCAGCTTCTGGCGCGATCGGCCGCAGCTTTTCAATTTCCCAGTAGTCTACAATGACATCAAGTACCTGATCAAAATACTCGAGCGGGCCGTAATTGGCTTCTTTGGCAATGATGGACATGCGGTCTTCAAAGTCAGGCATGATGGCACCAGGCATTTTGAAGTTCATGATGACATTCCCCAGGTAGTAGCAGTAATTAGGCTCCAATTGCAGATGATATTTAATGACATCCCGGTAAAAGGCATAATGCAAGGTCTCATCCTTTGCCAGGCGGCGCAGCAGGCTTGATAAATCCCGATCATGAGGACCCGCTACCTTTGCCACATTATTATAAAAGACCATGGTGGCCAGCTCCTGCAAAGAGGTATAAACCATCGTCTCAAATGGCGTATGGAAGTCAGGGTTCCAGCCATTTTCAACGGTTTGCTTATGTAGTTGGTGAAGCCGGTCTGGATTGACATTCCGAGTAATTAATAGATACGTTTCCAGCAGGTTTGAATGCTGGTCCTCTTCTGCTGTCCAGGTATGGACAAAATCCTTGATGACCGTTAAAGATCCTTTGAAGGTCTGATCCAGATAAGAAGTAAACCACGGCAGATTCACTTCCGTTAAAAGAGCTGTTTCAACAGCGGTGATAACAGATCCGGGCAGTGTCACCTGGCTTTCTTCCCAGGGAACACGCCTGAAATCCTGAGCCTTGTCCCATGGCAGAAATTCATGATAGCCCCAGTCAATTTTTTCCGCCCTCTTTTTGTGCTCCTCATATAACTCCCTGACCTTTGGTTCAAGTCTGAAATCTAAATGGTTAGTTAGCAAAGTACACCCTCCATGACGAATAAAGTTTGTTTAAAAAACCGAAATCCAATCCTGAAAACTTTTTACAACTAACTTATAGTACCTGTTACTAAATTTACTATATCATATTAACACTATAGAAAACTAAGATATAAATCCCTCTATATCATTTTGAGTCTTTTAACCTCTTTTTTGATGAGACTTGCTGAGACTTTGAGACTTGGGGACGGTTCTCGCGTCTCATCCAGGAACTGAAATAGTTATGAGAAGAGACTTTATTATTGTTCAAGTCCTTATCAGCACTAAACGACCATCATCAGCACTTTCTTGACAGCTTTTGCTTCTACACCTTCAAACCTGTCACAATAACGAGCTTTTCTTGACAGCTTTGGCCTCTGAACCTTCAAACCTGTCATAATAACGGGGCTTTCTTGACAACTTTGGGCTCTGCTCCATGAAAGCTGTCACAATAAACACCGTTTCTTGACAGCTTTGGGCGCTGTTACCTGAAAGCTGTCACAATAATCACGGTTTCTTGACAGCTTTGGGCCCTGCTACCTGAAAGCTGTCACAATAACCACGGTTTCTTGACAGCTTTGGGCCCTACCCCCTGAAAGCTGTCACAATAATCACGGTTTCTTGACAGCTTTGGGCCCTGCCACCTGAAAGCTGTCACAATAACCACCGTTTCTTGACAGCTTTGGGCCCTGCTACCTGAA
The DNA here is from genome assembly GCF_031759225.1 of Mesobacillus jeotgali. NCBI lineage: Bacteria > Bacillati > Bacillota > Bacilli > Caryophanales > Bacillaceae > Mesobacillus > Mesobacillus jeotgali. The sequence continues at coordinate 531,922 of NZ_CP134494.1, read as the reverse complement.
AGCTGTCACAATAACCACGGTTTCTTGACAACTTTGGACGCTAGCCCCTAAAAGCTGTCACAATAACCACGGTTTCTTGACAGCTTTGGGCTCTGCTCCATGAAAGCTGTCACAATAATCACGGTTTCTTGACAGCTTTGGGCCCTGCTACCTGAAAGCTGTCACAATAAACACCGTTTCTTGACAGCTTTGGGCCCTGCCACCTGAAAGCTGTCACAATAACCAAGTTTTCTTGACAGCTTTAAGCTCTGCTACCTGAAAGCTGTCACAATAACCACACTTTCTTGACAGCTTTGGGCATCTTCCCTTTATCGTACCTATAATGCCTCTATTCATAACAAAGGGACGGTTCCCCCTAAGGAACCGCCCCCACACTTTTTATTAGAATCTCTCATGATACCACTTAGCCGCTGCTTGCACTTCCTGCTGGGTCAACTGATGCCCTCTATTCTCCCAATGAAGCTCTACATCCGCACTGGCTTTTTCCAGTAGGGACTTCAACTCTTCTGACTCCTGCGGCGAGCAGATCGGGTCGTTTGTTCCAGCCGCAATGAATACCGATGTTCCTGTCAGTTCTGGCAGGTCAATGCCCCTCCTTGGAACCATTGGGTGATGGAGAATGGCGCCTTTCAATGCATTCTGATAGTGGAATAGCAGGCTTGCTGCGATATTCGCCCCATTTGAATAGCCGACGGCAATCACATTGTCGCGGTCAAAGCCGTACTTTTCTGCTGCTTCATCAAGGAATTCATTCAATTCCTTTGTGCGGAAAATCAGATCCTGCTCATCGAAAACACCCTCCGCCAGTCTGCGGAAAAATCGAGGCATTCCGTTTTCCAAGACGTTCCCGCGGACACTTAATACTGATGCTTCATCATCGATCATTCCGGCAAGAGGCAGCAGATCCAGTTCATTGCCTCCTGTGCCGTGAAACAATAACAATGTTGGTTTTGTCGGGACCTTTCCCTTATTGAATATATGTTTCATTATTTATCTCCCTTCAAAACACGAGCTTCTACCTTTGGCAGCATTTCCTCAAATTCTTCCCGTCTTGATTCCAGCCACGATGGCAGCATCAATTTTTCACCTAAAGCATCCATTGGTTCATCCACTGTAAAACCTGGTGGATCGGTCGCTATTTCAAACAGAATGCCCCCGCCTTCGTGGAAATACAAAGCTTTGAAGTAATTCCGGTCAAGAATCTCTGTTGGATAATAGCCTTTCTCCACGAGAAGCTCTCTCCACCTTTTATGCTCCTCTTCATCCTTCGCTCTCCATGCGATATGGTGGACCGTTCCTGCTCCCATCAATCCACGGACGGACGGAGTGAGCTTGATATCGATGGTATTGCCAATCTCAGCTGCTGATTTGAACCTTAGGAAGTTTTCTTCCTGGCCAATATTCTTTAGTCCGAGGATCCCCTCCAGCACCTCTGCTGTTTTATGAGGCTGGGCCGAAATCAATGTCGCTCCGCCAAACCCTTTGATCGCAACATCAGGAGTAACTCCTCCGAAGCTCCAGCTATTTACGGGACCTTCATCTCGTTCGACCAGTTCCAGTTCCAGTCCGTCTGGATCCTGGAATTGCAAATAGTTTTCTCCATACCGGACATTCTGGATGAACCTGACGCCAAACCGTCTCAACCGTTCCTTCCAAAAAGAAAGAGAACCAGTTGGAATGACATAGCTAGTCACCCCGACCTGTCCCGTGCCGATTCGGCCTTTCTGCTGGTTCGCCCATGGAAAAAAGGTGATGACAGTTCCCGGATCCCCGCTTTCATTGGCAAAATAAAGATGATACACTTCAGGGCGGTCAAAGTTGATTGTTTTCTTCACAAGTCTTAACCCAAGTACGCCTGCATAAAAATCAATATTCCTTTGCGCATCGTTTACCATCGCGGTAATATGGTGGATACCTGCTGTTTTCTGCATTCCTCTTCACCCTTTCCTCTTGGGAGTCTACTTCGGCCTTTGTATTTCAAAAATCTCCCCGATTTTCGCGTAATAGTTTCCAGCCAGCCGGCTTACAGCAGCCAGTCCCTCCGGATCAATCCTTCCATTCTCATATATGTTTTCCTCAATATGAAACTGAACGACTTTTCCAATGATAAAATCACAGCCTGGCGTATCTCCTCCGCCTAATTCCAGCGCCTGTTCGAGCACGCATTCCATCCTGATTTTCGCTTCCTTCACACCAGGCACAGCAACCTTCACGCTGTCTGCCGGAGTTAACTTGGCCAACTGCACCTCGCTCTGATCAGAAGGCAGGCTTGCGGCAGTCTGGTTTATTTTTTCAACATTATGCTCGTCAACAATATGAACCACAAACTCTCCTGACTCAAGGATGTTCCTTCCTGTATCCTTCTGGTTCCCGCCTGACCGCTGAATGGACAAGGAAATCATCGGCGGATTGGAAGAAACAATATTGAAGTAGCTGAATGGCGCTCCATTCAATACCCCATCCTTGGACATGGTCGTGACGAAGGCAATCGGCCTGGGAATGATGCTTCCAATCAGGAATTTGTAATTGTCCCTCTCGGAAAGATCGGCAGGATTAATTGACAGCATAGTCATCATCCTCTCTGTTAGATTCAATCCAACTTTCTGACTTCAATCGGAATTAAACCTCTCTCGATTTGGCTTCGATACTGTTCATATTGCTCAGGCAGCATCAATTGTTCTCCCATTGTTTCCTGATCTTCATCATGTGCAAATCCCGGAGGATCGGTCGCAATTTCAAAAAGGATTTCCCCGTGCTCTCTAAAATAAATCGCGTTGAAGTAGTTTCTGTCCTGTACAGGAGTGACACCATATCCATTGGCTGCCACGTATTTCTGCCAATCCAGCTGGTCCTCGTCATCGACTGCTCTCCAGGCAATGTGGTGAACCGTTCCAACACCCATCACCCCGCGTCCAATTGGGGTCAACTTCAGGTCGATGACATTTCCGATGTCTGCTGAAGAACGGAAGCGGATGAAATCTCCTTCCTTGCTTACAAGCTCAAGGCCCATTACTTTTTCCAGCAGTTCAGCCGTTTTTTCCGGTTTGGTCGATAATAGAGTGGCACCGCCGAATCCTTTAATCGCCACTTCAGGTGTAACCTCACCGAAGCTCCAATCATTGAGTTCTCCTTCTTCTCTCTCAACGATCTCCAGATGAAGACCATGGGGATCATCAAATTCGAGATATTGCTCCCCAAAACGTTCCATCATTGTGTATGAAATATTGAATTTTTCCAGTCGCTTTTTCCAAAAATCCATCGCACCCTTTGGTACCACATAGGATGTCACTCCTACCTGGCCGTCACCAACGACTCCCTGGCTTGCTCCTGCCCATGGGAAGAAGGTGATGATGGTTCCCGGCTTTCCGCCTGAGTTCCCGAAATAAAGATGATACGTTTGCGGATCATCAAAATTGACCGTTTGCTTCACCATACGCAAACCCAATACACCAGCGTAGAAATCGACGTTTTCCTGAGGATGGCCAACAATTGCGGTAATATGATGAATTCCCATTGTCTTTTTGCTCATTATTTTCCACTCCTTTTAAAATCTTGATTTCAAGATAAAAGATTATAAAATCGCATCTATGGCGTATTTACCAGGTCCAATTAGCGCTAGTCCGACAGTCACAGCAATCAACGTTAAGTTATATTCATAACCATTCGCAGTGGACCACAAACCATTTGGTGCGTGCACCTTAATAATCGCCATCAGCATGGTTCCTGCAATCATCAGGGCTGCAAGTGGAGTTAAAAATCCTGCACCTAGTAATATTCCCCCAATCAGTTCAGCTAATCCCGCGAAAAGCGCCATGGTTACACCCGGCTTCATGCCGATCGAATCAAACCAGCCACCCGTTCCCTTTAATCCATACCCTCCAAACCAGCCAAAAAGCTTTTGTGCGCCATGTCCAATAAACAAAATACCAATCACCAATCTTATAATTAACAATCCTAAATCCATCATCTAATATCCTCCTGTATTTATCTCGAATTCGAGATATTTATTTAAAAAAATTTATATTCAACAGTTTTTCGCACGGTAACCGATTCTTTTTAATAATGAAATGGTCTGATTAACTTCGCCGGCATCCAGGTCCGAAAAAACCTCTTTTATTTCTAATTCATGCTGCGGGAAAATATCATCCATCAATGCTATCCCCTCAGTCGTGATCACCGCATAGGTTACGCGCCTATCCTCCGGGCACCCCCTGCGTTTCACATAGTTTTTTTGCTCCAATTTATCGATCACATAAGTAATGCTGCCGCTTGAGATCAGGACCTTTTTTCCAATCACCTGTATAGGCTGTTCCCCTCTATGGTACAAAAGCTCCAACACAGAGAATTCTGTTGGATTCAAGCCGAATTTCGCTGCATCTTTCCGAATCACTTCCTGGATGGCCTGAGCGGCACGAATGATCACTGTAACGGCTTTTAACTCATTTTTTTGCAGTTCCATTTCCATTCTCCTTGCCAATGGCCATGCTGGATTCCATACGAATCCAGCAAAACCACTAAGGTTTGAAATGATTTATTGAGCTGGGTTCACTTCTAATTCCACTTTGATTTTGATGTCTTTTCCTACTAGAACGCCGCCAGTTTCTAATGCTGCATTCCAAGTAAGACCGAATTCTTCACGGTTGATTTTTGCTTCTGCTTCAAACCCGTAAACTTCTACACCCCATGGGTTCGTGCCTTTACCGCCAAACTCCACATCAAAAGTTACTGGCTTGGTTACATCCTTGATTGTTAAATCACCAGTCACTTTGTAGTCATCACCGTCTTTTGTGATGCTAGTGGATTTGAAATCCATCGTCGGGTTATTCTCAACATCGAAGAAGTCTGCTGATTTCAAGTGATTGTCACGGTCTTCATTGCGTGTGTCAATGCTGGCAACATCAATTTTAAATGCGATTGAAGCCGTTGTTAAATCTGTCAGGTCTGCTGCTTCAACATCTGCTGTGTAAGATTCAAATTGGCCTTTCACCTTTGATACCATCATATGTTTTACTTCAAATCCAATTGCTGAGTGTGCTTGATCCACTGTCCATTTTGCCATTTTAAAATTCCCCCTGTTTTTTATCTCGATTTCGAGATATTAATTTAAAAAAATATTATCTTGAATTCATTTATTTTTAATTCGAGATAAATTTAACATGAAATCTATTGTAGTGTCAATAACTAATTTCCTGACGTATTGTCAATAACTAATTTCCTGACGACCAGATTGCCTTCTTTCTATTCCTCGCCTGTTCCGTTCGCAATTTTTCAGGAGTCACATCTGCTCCTTCAGGGTCAACAACCGTTGTGTTCAACAGAAGCTCCTGCATCGAACCGCGGAAAATTTCCAGGTACTTTTGCCGCAATGTTTTCATTTCAGCGATTTCACTCTCTGTTAATCCCTCATTCTTTTTCTTTTGAGCAAGTTCATTGATCCTCTTTAAAATATCCTTCATTCTTCCCCTCCTCTGCGCTGAGTAACTTATCTTGAATTAAAGTATCTTGAATTAAGGATAACTGATTTTTTTTCCTTTGTCAATGCCTGTTATCATTCATGGACGATTTTGATGTAGCTTTGCAAGTTCATAAGCGGAGATTTTCCGGCTATTGTTCATAGAGGGTGCTGAATGAGGTCAAATAAGAGGAGAGATTCCGGTTAACTGATGAAAATAAGACAAAATTCAGCGATTTGGATGAAATAGACGGAAAAACGACCCTTATTTTTAGGAAAATTAGAGTTCTTTCCAATTTAAGCGGAATTCTTCCGTTTATTTTTCAGATGGGAGTGATACCATAGAATTCTCACGCCTCCCTCCTGGTCCTGTTAAAAATAGGCCCTGATTCTCTCCGGAACACCAGACCCTCCCCTTGTCTATCTATCAGACATGGTGCGCCCACTAGCTGCTATCTCCCCGAGTTTTCTATCTCCATCTCCCTTTTGAATGGCGTAGAATAAGAAACCATTATATTCTATAACTAAGAATATAATGGTAAATAACCATCTTTGTTGCAGAAACAATACAGAGGAGGCCGAATATGAACAAACAAGAGCTTCTGAAAGATTATTTGCTGAACATCCGCTCATTAGATTCATTCAAGAATCTTAGTCCTTCCGTCCAGAAAGAGCTGGACCAACAACTTCGTAAAATTGAATCGATGCTTCCGGAGCTGGATGGTGAACCCGAAAGGAAAACTTGGAAGCGAATCGGCAGAGCCAGCAAAAAAACGGACACTTATCAATTGAAAGTTTCCTTAAAAGGGGCACGGCCGCCTATTTGGCGGAGGATCCTGGTCCCAGCAAACATCAAATTCCATAAGCTGCATGAAGTGATCCAAGCCGCCATGGGTTGGGATAACGATCATTTATACAGTTTTGAAATCGACAATGTCCTTATTGAAGTTCCCGAATCCGAAGACGAATTCGGTTTCTTCCTCCCTAGTTTCCGTGAAAAAGCAGACTCCAAGAAAGAACAGCTAAACAAATGGATAACCGGGTTAAAGTTCAAATTCACTTATACCTATGATTTCGGCGATAATTGGGAGCATACCATCCTGGTTGAAAAAATTGAAGAGAGTCCCCAAAAGCTTGAACATCCCGTTTGCCTGACAGGAAAACGAGCCTGTCCACCTGAAAACTGCGGAGGCATCTCTAAGTACCAGTCACTCGTGACTAAGGACGGACAATCACATCCAGAATGCGAGGAAGATTTCTTTAAATTTAACGATGACTTTGATCCCGAAGAATTCGATTTGAAAGAAGTCAATGCACGGTTAAAAACGATAAGATTATGAAAAAGTGAAGCAAAGGGAAGTACCCTTTGCTTTTTTCATGCCTCATCCCTACATATTCTTGCTCGCCTGAAGAAGCTTCGATTCTCCTGTACGCTCCCATTCTTCAACTGTTTCATAGGCTTTTTCAGGAGTGTATCCCTTCCCTACCAGGACGCCCATTAGGATGAATTCTTGAAGAATATGCGTAGCATTGATCCCTCTTTTCACGTCCTCTAATCCTTCCTGCACTAAAAACTCCGTGTGCTGAACCCATTCATCTGGAGTCTTGCCAAAAACAACGGTATTTCCATTGCCGTTACCTCCGCCTTCACTCGCCATGGCATCGGCTTTCGTCACGTGGACAGTTCCGAATGGATGGTTAGGAGGCGCATAGATGGAGTAAAGCTTCAACGGAGTATTTCCGGTATTAGTCACATTATGCCATGTTCCGGCTGGAATCATGATCGCAGAATCGTCCACGACTGGGCTTTGAAAGGTCAGGTTTTCTTTACTCTGGCCCATCTGAACCATCCCCTGGCCTTGCTCTATCCGTAAAAATTGATCCACATCAGGATGCATTTCCAAACCGATATCACCGCCAACATCGATGCTCATTAACGTGACTTGTAAATGCGTTCCTGTCCATAACGCCGTACGATATGTGCTGTTTTGCTTTGTCGCTTCATTGATGTTCACCACATATGGATTGGGCCCATAATCCGCTAAAGGAATCATTCCATTCCCGTTAGGATAGCGGTATCCAAGATAACCGTTCACCTGCTGCGCTCCATAAGGGTAGGCCCACTGACCAGACTGTCTTCCATCATAATAACTCGGTCCATAATATGGATTAAAATAACCATTTGGAACATAGTACATTTTTGTCTATCCCTCCCCAGTTAATCAGAATATCCTATGCAATTGGTTTGGGTGATGTACTTAACAGATAGGTTGCAGGAGACACTGGGACGGTTTTTCTATAGCGCATTTAATAATTAAAAACGTCTTAACCTAGTGAAATCAACAGGTTGAGACGCTTTTTATCAGATGGTATTTCATTTTGTTTTTCATTCATTATTCATGAAGTTTTGTCTCTCTAGATAGTTCAGCACTGTTTGTGAAAATCCCTGATGCGATTCCTTCGTATACTTGGCCTTCGTATAAATCTGCGCCAGATTTTTCAGTCCTAATTCTTCTGTCATTTCTTTAAGTTTTGGGACGGCCATGTAGCGGTTCCATCCCTTTTCGTTACGATCTTGATAGATTTCCTGAATCTCTTCATCTGAATAATCCTGATACTGATCGTAGTGAACAAGCCCCTGCATTGGCAGCCGGTCACGCGGGGCAGGGTTTTCCGCTGGATAGCCTAATGAAAAACCAACAACGGGTACGACATTTGGCGGTAAGTTCAGCAGTTCACCAATTTGATCACAATTTGCAAGCGTAGAGCCCATATAGCAAATGCCCAGTCCCTCATTTTCAGCTGCCAAAGCACAGTTTTGTGAGGCCAGGGTTGCATCAATCGCCCCAATCATGAAGCTCATATAATTATCAAAATGGACAGGTGCATCATTGAGCGCAAGCCATTTTCTCATTCTATTAAAATCTGCACAAAAAGTTAGAAGGATAGGAGCATCAACAACCATCGATTGCTCCATATGAGCATTGTATAACTTTTTCTTAAGTTCTTTGTCTTTCGTGACAATGATCGAATAGGTTTGCATATTGCCACTTGAAGAGGCACGAATACCCGCCCCTAAAATTTTGTTGAGCAATTCTTGACTGATTTCCCTATCTTCATATTCCCGAATCGATCGGTGCCCATGGATCACATCATTCAATTCCACAATAATCACTCCTAAGTATCGGGATGGTTCCGCCCGTCCCCGCGTCTATTTTTCTATTTCCACTAAATACTGCTTTAATTGCCCTTTTGTTTCAGAGGAAAGTGGCGCAGACTTTCTAGTGTGCTCGTCCATTTGCACGATGACAGTTTCGGCCACCGCAGCAAGCTTTCCATTTTGATAGATTCCCTGAAATAATGAAAAAGAACTGTTGCCAACTCTTGTGATGGCACTGCCGATTTCCACTGTCCCAGGCCATCGTATTTCAGAAAGTAAATCCAGCTTCAGACTAGCTATGACAAACGAGGCGTTTTCAGCATGCAGCGGCTCCTTTGCATACAGAAGCTCCGTTCTCCCCGTTTCCAGGAAGGTTGAAAACAATGCGTTATTTACATGTCCCTGCCGATCCGTATCTGCATACCTGATCTTGTCATATGCCTTTAATGGAAAATCTTCATATTCCGGTCTCACCTGCATCACCATCATTCCTCCTGCATCTATGCTTCTAGCGTCATTTCCTGCTAGATACATTCTTCAACAAATTAAACGATAAATCCTTCTTCAAAACGCCATTACTAAATATCTTGGATTTAGGCTCGGTCCATTTTTTTAGCTGTATAACAGCACTAAAGCGTCAGCATTGGCACTTTCTTGACAGCTTTGGGCTCTGAACCTTGAAAGCTGTCACAATTACTGCTTTTTCTTGACAGCTTTGGGCCCTGAACCTTGAAAGCTGTCACAATAACTGCTTTTTCTTGACAGCTTCGGGCTCTGAACCTTGAAAGCTGTCACAATAACTGCTTTTTCTTGACAGCTTTGGACTCTGAACCTTGAAAGCTGTCATAATTACTGCCTTTTCTTGACAGCTTCGGGCTCTCCAACCGGAAAGCTGTCACAATAACCACGCTTTCTTGACAGCTTCGGGCTCTCCAACCGGAAAGCTGTCACAATAACCACGCTTTCTTGACAGCTTCGGGCTCTGAACCTTGAAAGCTGTCATAATTACTGCTTTTTCTTGACAGCTTCGGGCTCTCCAACATGAAACCTGTCACAATAACGGCGTTTGAAAGCATAGGGACGTACCTTATGCTCCCAGAATAAATGATTTGAATAGAAGCACTTTAGTCGCCATAGCTGATAAAAAGAAAACGTGAAGAAACACGCTGTTTCAGTAAGTTATCATGACCTTAACTGACTATCCATATATATAGTGTAAAAGCCAACGGGAGTAGAAATCATTGGACAAACAAAATAGCAGGTTTCGGTGGGTTGTATTTGTTTCCGTGTTGTTGACGTACTTATTATTGTCGAGCCAGCGAACGGCTCCGGGGTTGATTACAGAGCAGGTGATGAAGGATTTTCAAGTAACAGCCACAACGATTGGATTACTAACGAGTATCCAATTCTTTGTTTATACGAGTTTGCAAATTCCAATGGGGATTTTGGCTGATCGGTTCGGGCCCAATTTTTTTCTAATCATAGGTGCAATCGTTACTGGGTTAGGCACAATCATTTATAGTCTTGGGACACATGAGGTTGTCCTGTTTTTCGCCAGGATCCTTACGGGTATTGGAGATGCGACTATTTGGGTCAACTTGGTTTTGATTTTAAGCCATTGGTTTAAAGTGAAGGAATTCGTTCGATTAATTGGGATCGCAGGAATGACGGGAAGCCTTGGATTCCTTCTAGCAACTGTCCCTTTCTCCGCTTGGATTGACTTACTTGGCTGGAGAGCAGCATTTTTTTCTGCCGGCATAGCGTTATGTTTAACCGGAATTCTTCTTTACATAGTACTGGTAAAAAAACCAAGACAACTCTTTCCTAATGAAACCGTAACTGTAAAAGATGAAATCCAACATCAAAACATTTCAACGTTACTGAAAAGAATCGTTATGAATCGGCAGGCATGGGCTTTATTCTTCTGTCATTTTGGCGTTGTTGGCGGTTATGTGGGCTTTATTAGTTCATGGGCAGTCCCGTATGGGATGAATATGTACGACCTGACTCGGTCAGATGCCAGCCAACTAATCATGGTTGGTCTTATAGGAGCACTTATAGGGGCCCCGCTAACCAGTTGGATTGCAAGTCGTCTAAAAACAATTAAACGTCCTTATGTCACTGTTCATTTTATTATTTTCACAAGCTGGTCTGCCTTCCTTTTCTTTAAAGGAAATCCTCCACTTTTCATGCTCATTTTGCTTTTCTTCATCATCGGCTTTGGGTTTGGAGCAAGCGCTTTAACTTTTGCCGTCGTTCGTCAATCCTTTCCTATTAAGGAATCTGGCATTGTATCTGGCTTTGCGAATACCGGTGGATTCCTGAGTGCCGTTTTATTGCCAGTATTTTTCGGAAAGGTATTGGATCATTTCCAGTCTGTCTCAGGCAGCATGACGGAAGGCTATTTCTATGGTTTCATCATTCCAGTCATCTTTTCCCTGATTGGCTTGTTTGGAGTGAGTACGATTGAGGAAATACGTCATCGTGAATCGGCAGAATTAGAATCCTCCCGTTTAAAATAAATGCCCCAAAATATAATGAACGCGACTACCGGACTTGGGTGGATCCATAAGTGAGCTGGATGGTTTACTAGAGTCATTTTCTGCTAGATACACGTTTGGCGCCGGGACCCACCCTTATCACAGCAATCTTTAAAAAGGTTTTTATAGATATTCAGCGAATTCTTAATGTAATGGAAAGGAGATGGAAAAAATTATGGTTAAAGAGACTAAGGCTACGGAAGTGAAGCGCTACACAATACAGCAGTTTTATGGATCAGAATCGATTACTGGTAATTCGATTTCAGCTGATGGAAGGAAAGTCTTGTTTTCAGGAGACAAGACAGGGATTTACAACGCGTATTCTGTGTCAGTTGAAGACGGTGTGAGGACACAGCTGACTCATTCTGAGGATAATGCCGTTCTTGTCGCAGGCTACTTTCCACATGATGACCGCTTTTTATTTTTAAGCGATAAGGGCGGGAATGAAATCCTACATATTTATGTGAAAAATGAGAATGGAGAAGAGGTTGACCTCACTCCAGGGGAGCATGAGCGTGCGGAATTTTATGGCTGGAGTCAGGACGGAAAAAGCTTTTTCTACGGCTCCAATAAGCGGAATCCTAGTTACATGGACGTCTATGAAATGGATATTGCCACTTATGAACCTACTTGTATTTTTACGAATGATGAAGGATATGAATTTGGGTCCATCTCTCTAGATAAGCGGTATATTTCCTTAGGAAAAGTGAACAATGCCAATGATTCCAATGTTTACATTTTTGACGTGCAAACCGAGAAGCTTCTGCATGCCACCCCGCATGAAGGGGATATCCAGAACATCCCACAAGCATTCTGCAGGAATTCCGAGAATCTTTATTTCCTCGCTGATGAAAATGAAGAATTCCTCTATCTGAAAAAGTATCATATTTCTACAGGTGTAACAGAGGATGTTGTGAAGGAAAATTGGGATATCATGTTCACGCGCTTCTCCAAACAGAATACCTATATGGTTTATGGGGTGAACCAGGATGCCAGTACGGTCGTGAAGGTTCTTCATATGAGCACTGGAGAATATCTGGACCTGCCACAACTTCCCGAAGGGCAAATTTCGGACTTGAAATTTTCAGCAGATGAGAGTCTAATGACCTTCTTGTTTAATGGCCCGAATTCGCCCACTAATTTATATAGCTACGAGCTTGGAACTTCTCAATTAAAACAGCTCACACATACCCTTAACCCGGAGATCAGCCAGGCAGACTTGGCAGACGCAGAAGTGATTCGCTATCCTTCTTTTGATGGATTGGAGATCCCGGCCATTTATTACCGGCCAAACGTGAAGGCCGGCGAAAAGGCTCCAGCACTTGTCTTTGTCCACGGAGGTCCCGGCGGGCAGTCAAGAACGGATTACAATCCGCTGTTCCAATACCTCGCCAATAACGGCTATGCTGTATTGGCAGTCAATAACCGCGGCAGTTCGGGGTACGGCAAAACGTTCTTTAGCGCAGCCGACCTGAAGCACGGGGAAATTGACCTTGAGGACTGTATCCAGGCCAAGAGGTTTTTGAGGGAACAGGCTGATATCGATGGAGAAAAGATCGGCATCATCGGCGGAAGCTACGGCGGCTATATGGTTCTTGCCGCGCTGGCATTCAGGCCTGATGAGTTCAATGTCGGGGTGGATATCTTTGGTGTCTCGAACTGGGAACGCACGCTGAAAAGCATTCCGGCCTGGTGGGAAAGCTTCCGTGATGCCCTTTATAAAAAAATCGGAAACCCGTTTACACAGACAGAATACATCCGGAGCATCTCTCCATTGTTCCACGCGGACAAGATCAACAAGCCGATGATTGTTTTACAGGGAGCAAATGACCCTCGTGTACTGAAGGTCGAATCCGACGAAATCGTGGCCGCATTAGAAAAGAACAATGTACCGGTAGAATATATCGTCTTCCCTGATGAGGGACACGGATTTATGAAAAAAGAAAACCGGATAAAAGGCTACCAGGCTGTACTGGACTTTTTAGAACAATATTTAAAACGATAATGCTCAAAAAAATCGTCTGGAGTAACTTCCAGGCGATTTTTCAGTACAGAGGCACAAGGACGTTTCTTGCCGACCCGAAAGAGCATAGGCTTCAAAATTGCCACCGACTCTCCAATAAACCGCAAATTTGGAAAAGAAATCATCTCCCTCCCTCTCTATAATCTTTTTTAGGGGGAGATGAAATTGGCATTTATTAAGCAAATGGACTCATATCGTGTCTATATATATACTCGTTTCTGGTCGCAGTTCTTTTTTACATTTATCTTTACGGTTAACTTGCTGTACCATGTGAAGGTCGTCGGACTTGATCCGTTGCAGCTGGTTCTGGTTGGGACTGTTCTGGAGGCAGTTGTGTTCCTGTTTGAGATTCCGACTGGCTTTTTGGCAGATTTAAAAAGTCGCAGGCTTTCTGTGATTTTCGGGTACTTTCTGATTGGGGCCGGGTTTCTGATTGAGGGATCGTTCCCTTATTTCGTGGCCGTTTTAGTGTCGCAGGTTCTCTGGGGGATCGGCTACACGTTTACGAGCGGTGCGCATCAAGCGTGGATTGCCGATGAGATCGGAGAAGACCGCGCTTCCCAGGCGTTTGTTGATGGTGCCAAGGCTGGCAAGCTCGGTGAAGTGATCGCGATTCCTTTGAGTATGTTGATCGGTTATTTTTTCATGATCAATCTGCCGATCATCATTGGCGGATTATCCATGGTGTGCTTGGTTGTTTTCCTGCTCTTTTTTATGAAAGAAGAGAACTTCAAACCTGTCCAACCTAAAAATACTTCCACTTGGAAGACGCTGAAAGGTAATATGAACCAGATGGTCCATTACACAAAGGCCAGTTACCTGATGAGGATTCTCTTCCTGATTGCTCTATTTTTCGGGTTATATAGCGAGGGCTTTGACCGCCTATGGATCTCTCATTTTCTTGAAGAGACCCATCTCGCCTACATGACAGAAGGCCATTTGGTCATCCTGATCGGCAGCATTAATTTTGCCGTAATGCTCCTTTCCTTTGTCGGCCTTCATTTTATCAGCCGGAGTTCCATCCATCATAAGCTGAACACCATCTATGTGTCCCTGTTGATTGGATGTGTTCTGATCATCGTTTCGCTGACCGGTTTTGCTCTTTCAACCGGGATCATCGGTTTGCTGTGCTTTTACCTGATCATCCAGGGAACAAGATCTGTGATGGCACCGCTTGAGGATACATGGCTGAATAAAATCATTCCTGACTCGTCGACTCGCGCGGCGTTCTTTTCGGTAAAAGGCCAGGTTGATGCGATAGGCCAGATTAGCGGAGGGCCGGCAATTGGATTAATTGCCGCTAGTTTTTCGATTAAAATTGCCATGATTACCAGCGCCCTTCTTTTAACGCCGGTAATCTATTTCTATCAATTGGTCATTAAAAAATCTCGAGGATGATTTCATTCTCGAGATTTTTCTTTGATTGGAATATGAATTTCCATATAGACCCTTTTAAAATCCCAGTAATGGCAATGCTCATCATAATACTCAAAGTCAAAGCCCTCTTCATCCACTTCATAGGATGAGTTCGGAAACCAATCCTCGAGTATGTATCTCCACGTCCCTTTGATGGCCGCAGCGAATTGGTCAACCTCAACCAAAGGCGTCCTGAATATGGCATAGACAGCTTCGGGGATTTGGGTAGAAGTTATTTCCGCCGGTAAGCCTTTTTCATCGTCATGGTCTACAGCAAATAAATAACTGCACAAGCCTTCTTCCAGACTGCGGCTCAAATTGATGCAATACTCTCCATGTTTTTTTGGCACCAACTCTTTGTACAGATACCTTTCAATCGAACCGTCTGTCAAACCTTCCTGGTCCCAAAACGCCGGCACGTTTCGGTCAGCAGGGAAATTCTCGATACTGAAGATTTTTCCCGCGACATTGAACGCGTCACGACGGACGATCTGGGGCTGCAAGACAATGCCGCCCGTGTTCTTTTCGTGAAGGCTCATCAGATCCAGTTTTTGCGGCAGCGATGTCGGACCATGCTCCTTATAAAGACTCGGCGGACTTCCAAAACACTTCTTGAACGCCCTCGTAAAGCCAGAATGTGTTTCAAACCCGTAATCCATCGCAATTTCGATGATCTTCTTCCCATTCACTAATTCGTACAGCGCAAACTGGAGCTTCCTTTTGACCACATAATCCATCAATGTATAACCCGTCTGCTTCTGAAAAATCCGCGAAAAATGAAAAGGAGAATACCCCACCATTCGCGCCAGCTCTTCAGCACTCAGTTCCTCTTTAATATGATCCTCTATATAATCAATGACACGCTGAAGCAATAGTAACTGTTGAATCATCCTCACCACTTTACGGGTAATCTCTCTTCTAATTTTACAAGACTTTTGGGAGATATGAACAGAGGGACAGTTCTTGTTTTGGAAAAATATATATATCATTTATTGACATATATATCATTAAACGATATATTATATTTAAATATATATCATTAAACGATATAGAGGTGATGGAATGGCTAGAAACGATGTACTGGAAACTGGTGAACTGACAGATACGTATTACTACATTTTGCTCTCACTTGTCGAAGCCAGACACGGGTATTTGATTATGAAAAACATCGAAGAAATGACCGAAAAGAAGTTTATGATTGGCCCTGCTTCGATGTATACCACGATAAAGAAGCTTTTAACAGCGGGCATGATTGAGCAAATTGGCGATGATACTGATACGCGAAAGACTTATATTGCCACCAGGCAAGGAATTGATTTATTAAAAAAAGATGTGAAACGCAGGGAAGAAATGATCCGGCATGCTAAAGCCATTTTAGACCAGAAAGGGGAGAATGCATGATGGGACAGACAAAATATATAATGAGCGGCGGATTAGCTTTTGACGAAGAAAAGGATATGAGTAAATTGGAGCAGCTCGCTCGCGAAGGATGGATTTTCGATCGTTTCGCCTTCATGGGCTATCGACTAAGGAAAGCTGAGACTCAGGACATTCAGTATTCACTTGACTACCGAAAAGACGCAGACGCTGATTATTTTGCCTATTTTAAAGAAGCTGGCTGGAAACATGAAGGAACAGCAGAAAATTATATTCATATTTTCAGTGCACCAAAAGGAACAGCCCCTATCTATACGGACAGCGATTCCCTGGTTGAAAAATACAGCAGCGAGAAAAGCAGGATGGGCAAAGGTGCCTTAATCATGCTCGCTGCAACCTTATCCATC
This sequence comes from Mesobacillus jeotgali, assembly GCF_031759225.1. NCBI lineage: Bacteria > Bacillati > Bacillota > Bacilli > Caryophanales > Bacillaceae > Mesobacillus > Mesobacillus jeotgali. Next base: position 515,547 of record NZ_CP134494.1, on the reverse strand, counting down.
ATGACCGCACTTTGGGTAATCTCCTACTTCTCCCTATTTAGCAGTTTTGAAGGAACAGTGAAAACGGTCATAGGAGTTCTATTCGTTGTTTCACTCATCGGACTGGTGTTTACTTTTATGCCTTATCTAGGATATGCGTACAAATTGAATAAGCTTAAATAACGGACCAAGGGACATTTTTTCAATGTCCCTTCGTTGCGTATAGCTAATCCACAATCGCCACTACTGGCGGCTTATTGAGATAGGTTACAAGATTTTTCACATCTCCCTGCACTTCCTGGAATTCCGGAGTTGCCAGCGCCTGTGCCAGGACTTCTGGATTTTCAAAATGCAGTTCAGCAATCAAGTATAATTTTTCATCTGTATACATGGACTGCAGCACACGATGAACCTCGGCGTCTTTTAAATTTGGAACCTTTTGAACAAGCGGAATATGAACCTCAAAATAGTGCTTTTCAAATCCTGCTTGATCCCTCGGCTGATCGTAAATAACAATAATCTTCGCCATTTTCTTCCCCCTTTGAAAAATAAAATCACAACTTATTATAAATAACCAATTGTTCTTAATAAAGAATAACCCTTCGACAATCTCCTGTATCTCTTTTAATCGCGTAATAAATAAGCGGAGGTTTTCCGGTTAAATCCAGAATCGAGCTGTTTTTGGGGTTTATAAGCGGAGATTTTCCGGTTATGCATCGCAAAGTGCCCTCATATATGCCTATTTTATGTCAATAGGCGGAATTCCTCCGGCTATTTAAGCTATTTTCGGAGCAATTTTCTAAATAAGGGGAATTTCTCCGGTTATTTAGGCTTCTTAACTTGATCCCATAACCGAAAAGGGAGAACAGACACGGGGACAGTTACGCGCTTCTCAACAATGTGGTTGGAATAGTATGAAGCTGCAAAAGGCCCTCCCTGTAAAAACAACAAGGAAGGCCTTCTAGCTAATGTTACCTTACCAACCCATCCCCAACCATGACATACTTCCGAGTAGTCAACGCTGGCAATCCCATAGGCCCTCTAGCATGGAGCTTCTGGGTGGAGATCCCGATTTCTGCCCCAAATCCTAACGCTCCTCCATCTGTGAATCGAGTGGATGCGTTATGATAAAGTGCTGCGGCATCTACTAGCTGCAGGAACTTCTGTGCGTTCTTAGCATTTTCAGTAATAATCGCTTCAGAGTGTTTGGTGCCGTACTGATCGATGTGATCGATAGCTTCATCAATATCATTAACAACCTTGACGGCGATGTCGAGGCTCAGGTATTCGTCGGCCCAGTCACTCTCGTTTGCAGGCACAACATTCGGCAAAACCGCAGCTGCTGCTTCGTCACCATGTACAGTGATACCATTCTCCTGGAAAGCGGCCGCAAGTTTCTCTTTGTTTTTCTCAAGCCACGCCTGGTGCACGATGAGTGTCTCAGCCGCGTTGCACACTGCCGGGCGGTCTGTTTTGGCGTTAATCATGATGTTCAATGCTTTTTCAGTATCCGCTTCTTCGTCCACATAAAGGTGGCAATTCCCTACCCCGGTTTCAAGTACAGGAACCGTTGCGTTTTCGACGACTGCCTTGATCAATGCTCCGCCTCCGCGTGGAATCAGGACATCGATGTGCTCTTTCATCGTGAATAGCTGCTGTGTTGCTTCGCGGTCTGCTGTGGCGATGAACTGGATGGCGTCTACTGGCACCTTTGTGTTTTCAAGTGCCTGGTGCATGATGTCGACGATGGCTTTGTTGGAGTACAGTGCGGACGATCCGCCTTTTAAAATAATGGCGTTTCCTGATTTGAGCGCCAGACCTGCTGCATCAACGGTTACGTTCGGGCGTGCTTCGTAAATCATCCCGATGACGCCGAGTGGGACGCGGATTTCTTTTACATTGAGTCCGTTTTCCAGTGTCCAATCTGAAAGCACGTCTCCAACTGGATCAGCATGATCCGCAACCTGGCGAAGTCCTTCCGCAAAGTCAGCGATTCGTTCACGTGAAAGTGCCAGGCGATCCATGAATGCGTCCTCAAAGCCTTTTTCCCTTCCGTTCTGCAAATCTTTTTCGTTCTCCGCTAAAATCGTTTCATAATTATGATCCAGTGCGTCAGCGAGAATCAGCAACGCCTCATTCTTTTCCTCAGTGGAAAGGATGCTCAGCTGCTTCGCTGCCTTTTTCGCTGCAATCGCTTGGTCCTCTACTGTCGTTGTTTGAGTCATTGTCAATGTCATCAAAACGCCTCCTGTATATTTTTAGACTGATACCGGCAATGCAAAATCACGTGAACAGACAAATGTGTCCTGTTCGATTGCTTCTTTTCGTTCACATTCTTCTTCAATCAGTGTCTCTTCCAATTTTCCGCTAGAATAATTGATTCGTCCGAGTCCAATCTCTTCTCCGGTACCATCCATCACTCTGACGACCGCTCCTTCGCCAAATCTTCCTTTTACCTGAAGGATGTCAGACGGAAGGATGTTTTTCCGGTCTTCGATGATCGCTTCCCTTGATTCCGGACGGATGATGACTTCTCCCTCAGGTCCGGAGTGGAACGCGATCCATTGCTGGTTATTGTCGAGGTTGAAGCCTTCCGGGTCCTGGTTGAAATACGTTCCTTTTGCTGTTCCGCTCACTGCTTTTACAAGGATGTCCTTGCTGTCGGCCTTCCCTAAAAACGAATCGATACCGGATGCCATCGCAATTTTTACAGCGGAGATTTTCGACTTCATTCCGCCTGTACCGACTGCGCTTCCGGAGCCGCCTGCTGCTGCTTCGATTTCAGGAGTGATTTCATGGACCTTATCAAGCAACTTAGCGTCTGGGTTATCGTTCGGATTTGCGTCATACAGTCCGTCGATGTCGGAAAGGATGATCAGCTGGTCTGCCTCAATCAGCGCGGCGACCTTCGCTGACAATGTGTCATTGTCGCCGAAACGCAGGCGATCAACCGTGACCGTGTCATTTTCATTGATGATGGGGATGATCCCTCTCTCTAACAGGACGTTCAACGTATTTTTCATATTGTTGTAGCGATTTTCATTCGCGAAATCGCTTCTCGTGATCAATATCTGGGAAGCGACATACCCATGAGATAAAAAGAGTTCTGAGTAAGATTCCATTAACAGGCCCTGGCCGATCGAAGCGGCTGCCTGCTTTTCCGGTAATGACGTAGGCCGCTGAATGCAGCCAAGCTTGCGGTACCCTGCCGCCACAGCGCCAGATGAAACAACCGCGGTTTCATAGCCCGCGTCCTTCAAGGCCACAATCTGGTTCGCCAGGTTCTCCAGCTTCCGGCGGCTGATTTCCCCGTGCATACTCGTCAGTGAACTGCTGCCAATCTTAATTACAACTCTTTTTATCTTCCTGTCTTGCTCTAACATCCAATACCTCCTTGTGAATCCGTCGGTCTGCAACAGATGAAACAATCACTCATTCAAAAAGTGTTCGTATACCGTTCGTCTTTTGCCAACGTTATTAATGGTAACATCCTCAAGTATACATTCAAGGGATATCCAGCCATTCGTGAGCATAAGGCCGAGATAGTGAATGGAAGCGGTAACATTCTGAAGATAAGGGGTATTAAGTTCCCCTCATCGCTGTTCAGGCTATCTCAAGAGGATATATCAAGGTATATCGGAATCGCTTGATTCGTCGCCTTTACAAAAAGAAACCGCTGAGAATTTAATTTCTCAGCGGTTCATATTAGTGCCCAGCTTCTGTTTAAAAAGGAAAGCTCTATTCATTCACCATCCGTTGAAGGCTCTTTATAATAGTAATTTTTTATGTTATTGCCAGAATTATTACCAGAATTATTGCCAAACCCATTCTTAACAGGTGAAATTAAGAAACCTACAACAACACCCACAGAAAACGCCAATGCCGATAAAGTAAAAATCTCTCTTTTTTCCATAGTTCAACTCCCTCTCCTATTACTAACTTTTCCTTTGTAACTTATGCGCTAATAATAGTGTATAAAAAGAACTATTCTGCAAAGGCAATAAAAATTCCTACTAATTGAATGTAACCTAACAAGTTTGCTAAATTCCAACTGCCTATTTGACAGTGCGTACTCTCCTGCCAATCAAATATACTAAAGTCTTTTCATTACACTAAAAAGAGGATAGACACTGTCTATCCCCCTTCACAAGCATTCAACTTTCTTTACGCCTTAGTGATTTTAATCTTATCTTCATTCTCTTTACGAAGATCGTCTACCAGCTTGCTGATTTTCTCGCTTTCTTTTTGTGAGAGAACTTGCTGCTCAAGTTGTGGTTTGATCTTCTCTAAGTCTTCTGGCTCTTGTTTTTGAGCTTGTGCTAGCTGCTTGTATTGTTCATACATGTCCTGGATTTCTTTATCGCTTGCTTCTACCTTGCCGATTTTGCTGTCCAGGTATTTGTTGACGGTCAGCTGCTTTTTCAGCTGGCTCTTGAGCTCTTTTTCAGTCATTTCATTCTTTTTCAGCGCTTCTTCAAATTGTTTGTCGTCTTCGAAGTTGCCTTTGATCTTTTCCAGTTCTGCATCGACTTCTTTATCTTCTGCTGAGAGGCCGTCCTTCTCTGCTGTCTGGAGAAGCAGCTCTGCATTGATCATTTGGTCAAGAACCGACTTTTCAAGTTCTTCCTTCTGCTTGTCATCCATTTGATCAACCGGCATACCCTGTTGTTCGTAAGTTGCTTTTGTTGCCTCAAGCTCTCTCTCATATTGCTTCTTTGAAATGCCTTCTCCATCCACTGTCGCAACCAAATCTTCTTTATTTTTCTTCTCAGCATCCCCTTTTGAGCTATCATTGCTGCATGCGCCAAGCACAAGAACAGCGATGCTCAATAAGATCATGCCTGTTATAATACGTTTCATCATTAAAATCTCCCCTTTTCAACCAACATGTCCGTCATACTACCATATTACCTGAATGAATAGGGAATTTGTAAGGAAATGTTATCAGATTGTAATATTTTTACGAAAAATGAATGCCCCTCTGGTATAGTGCTCCTTCATACTCGTAATCATTTTAATATTATGAAGCAATCGCTCAAGCCTTTTGCCGTCTTAATCAAACGTTTGATTAAAAAGCGACGAGACCGCACCACTCCTGGCTTTCACCCCAAAACGCCCAGAGCAGAAATCCCTGAACGTCAATCATGTAAAATGTTTTCCCCACCTAACACACTGGAATGTTTATCTCCTTCCCAAAAGGCTAAATGTAGTTATGCGCTTGTCTTAAGTGGAATAGTATAAATAAACTACTAAAATGAAGGCTGGGATGGAAATGGGACGGTTTATCTTGAATCTGATCGCAACGGTTCTCGTGGTAGCGGTCAATGCGCTTGCGAATATCCTGCCGATCAACGGGCAGACGACCGGGGAAATTTCGAATAACCTCGATGTGCTCTTTACGCCGGCTGGATATGTTTTTGGCATCTGGGGATTGATTTATTTCTTATTGTTAATTTGGACAATCAGGCAGTTTCCCGCTTCACGAAGGAATTTGCCGGTATATGAAAAGGCCACTCCGCTTTATCTGCTGAGCTCGGCCCTTAATATTGCCTGGATCCTTTTATGGCATTACGAGTTTTTCCTGCTGACGGTAATTGTGATGATTGGTTTGCTGCTGACTCTAATCAAGCTTTATCATCTCATCAAAAAGGAAGACCATTCATTTTGGAATCTCCTTCCCTTCTCCGTCTACCTCGGCTGGATCAGTGTCGCCACCATCGCCAATATCAGCTATTATTTGAAGTTTATAGGCTGGAATGGATTCGGTCTTTCAGATGTCACCTGGACACTGATCATGCTCGTGGTTGCCACAACCCTGGCCATTTATTTTCACCATAAACATGACGATCGCATCTATCCTCTAGTATTCATCTGGGCCTTTATCGGAATCGGTGTAAAAAACGCAGCCTCCCACCCGACAGTCAGCACCACTTCCTATGTCCTGTCCGCCATCATTTTGATCGCCATCATTTTCAGGATGTTTAGGAAGCAATGAAGCAAAGGGTTTATCCTCCCTTTGCTTCACTTTTTTTACATATTAATTTTCCGGCATGATCCAGAAAATTTCACGGATCCGGACAAAAAAGGTGGAATCATGCTCCTGGACCACCACATGGTCAGGCTTCGCATCCCTCACGATTCCGCTGACAGATCCACGCTTCGTATCCAGGACGACCCTTTTTCCAATCAAATTGCGAAGTGCAGAATAGACATAAGGTTCAACGACAACCACGTTCATTGGCCCATTTTGAGCTCTCTGAGGATACATTCCATTAGGCATCATAATCCTTTTTCTCCCTCCAGACAGTTCACCATTTAATCTAACTATCCTATGAACGCCTGGCTTGGTTTGTTCCCCTCATAAGTCCTTAAAATCCCCATTCCTTAATTATACTGGGACAACAGAACCATCCCCGTATCCAATTCACTTCATCTTTTCCACTCTTTGCCGATGATTCACATCTATCACAATATCTCCCACACCCATGGCAATCAATCCATTTAGTAAAGCGAATAACGGAACAGCTAAATCTCCGCTATCTGAAAAAAGAGACATTATTAATACAACAATACTAAAGAAAACAAAAGCCATCCCTAGTAAATATAACGTTCGACCAACAAACAAACAGATCCACTCCCTCCATTTAATACTATTTCTCTATTATTTTGATTACTGCCTCACGGGTTCTCCCTCTCACCGTCATCTTGCCTGTCTGCATTTCGTTTTTTCTTCCAGTTTTTCGGGTTAAGAGCTGTTCGAATTTTTCGCGCAGCTTCTTTCCCCACCATTAACGCACCGACCCAGAATAATACTTCTGCCATAACCAGAGCGCTTGTAATACTTATTGCTTTCATTTTGCCGCTAATAGGCAAAAAGGGAATCCCCAGGGGCATCACCCACACGATAAAAGATGATATGATCAGGATCATTCCTATTCTATATACCAAAGGTTTCACTGCTGCTTTAGATTTCGTCTCCATCATTTCCTCCCACTGCTCCATCCCGCTTCATAACATCTCAGTCCTTACCCAATATTTTAACAAAATACTGTGCAGCACACTCATTCAACCACAAAAATAAACGCCAATTCTTCTGGATAACGGGTTTACTTGTGAGGTGCAAAACGGTAAATCACAGACAAAATCACATATTAATTCACACCAATTTCACCACACTATTCGCAATACAAAAAGGCTTAGAGAATTTTTCATCTCTAAGCCTTTTTTCATATTATCTTATTGTGCTAAACCAGCTAATAGGAGTCAAGAACTTCTTATTAAAATATTTGTTCTTCCGTGTTATACTTTTGGAGGCACGCCAAATAACCCTCCAAATACTGTTTGGAAGGTTTTTCATTAACTGTTTTATCTTGTTCATTAAGCCATATCTAGGAACTGCTCATTCCTTTTTAGGATTGCATAAATCCAGTGTAAAAGCTTGTTTACACAAGCTATCAGTGCTACTTTTGAAGGCTTTCCTTCATTTCGTTTCCGATCATAATACTCTTTTAGCTTCTTGTTCCTGGAGCTTCTTATACCGCATAAAACGGCCATATACAAAGCGTGCCGTAAACGGCTTGAACCTCGTTTAGTAATATGATTTATAGTAGCTGTAAACTTACCTGATGAATGGACACTTGGATCAATTCCAGCGTAAGCCACAAGTTTTTTAGGGTGATTAAACCGGTCAATTTCTCCGATTTCGGAAATGATCGTTGCCGCGATCTTTCCTCCTATACCGGGAATTGATTGGATTATCTTACATTCTTCAATTTCTTCTGCCAGGACATCTATCTCTGCCTCTATATTGGATAGGTGTTCTTGGTACTGAAGAAGCATAGAGATATACATATCCAAACTGAACAACTGACTTTGATACACACCTTGTTGGAAAGGATTTCGCTCAGCCGAAGCTATTAATTTAGCTACCCTCTCCCTGGCCCAACCTTCAGACCGTTTTATACGCATTCCCACAATTCGCTCCAGTATCTTTACTTCACCAGTCCTCAGAACATCTTCAGATGTAGGAAACTCCTTTAAAATCTGTAGAGAAACTTTTGAAAATAGATCTCCAAAGACTCCCCTATATTCCGGAAATACCTGGTCAAGAATTGTGTGGAATTGAAGTTTTGCCTGAATGTAAAGGTTCGAAACGGCTTCGTATTGCCTTGACAGTGTTCTTAAATTTAGTAGCCTTAGTCCTCGTTTCTTATAAGGCTCAAATTCTTCCTTGTAATACAAAACACAAAGTTGATATGCATCCACGGCATCCGTCTTTACCTTTCTAAGACTGGTTTTCTTGGCCTGATGAGAAATGATGGGGTTTACCAAGATATATAGATATTGACTCTCCTCCAGACATTGAATAATTGGTGTATGGTAATGACCTGTAGATTCAAGAATTACTGCTGGTCTAACGCCAGTCTTTCTTTCTATCTCTTTCAAAAAAGAGATGAAGGTATCTAAATCCTCCTTGATATGTTTTATCCTGAAGCTCTTTCCAAATGGCTTGTCTTTATCTAGAAATGCCTGAGCTTCACTTTCTCCTTTGGCCACATCCAGGCCAACTACTGGATTCAATGATTATCTCTCCCTTTGTTTACTCGCCAGTAACCCCAATACCTTCCTGTAGTTCCATAGCTTCGCTTGTTATACGAGATCAAAATTGTCCCAACCAGCCTCAAACATCATTCTACAAGTAGGGGGCGAACAGTTTATATTACGAGATCTAACTCCCACGCACCCGTACGTTCTACCCTGGCTACTGAAATAATAGGTCCTATAAAAAAAAGAGCCAACCAGTAAATACTGGTTAACTCTATAATACGAAAGCACCCGTTACTTTAAGTACAATCCTTCACATACTTTTTCATATAGTTATCTATCCGAAGTATTTAAATGCGATACGGTTTGATTTTTAAGTGTGAAATACAGATAGCTCTAAAAACTACTAAAATGCCAAACACCCCCTGTAAGTAAAGTGTTTGGCTTATATTTAGTTTGTTATTTTAACAAATGCTTTTTGATTCTTTAATAAGAGTTGAATCGTATAATTGTCATTTTGAATTTGCTCTTTCGTTTCTGGTAAAGCTAAATATTCTTGTATAGCCAATTCGATTTCTTGAATTATTTCTTCAGAAGGTGGTTTATCCAAATCCGTTTTAATTGAAACATAGGAATGCCTTTTTTTCACTTTATAAGATACTCCTGTCAATTGATAAGTCGATTTTCCTGCCATAGCATCATATATATCAGATGCAATATATCCCCAACGACCATTTTGCATACTGTGTTCAAGGTTAAACGTACTAACTTCAATATCTTTTATATCTAAATTTTGTGATTCAATTTCTTTTTCGATATTTGCAATAATTTCATCTGACTCTTTAATATGGTCAGGCATATCAATTGTAACAATGTTAGAAAACCATGTTTTTTTAAGACCTGCTAACTCATAATCTGCTTCTTCAGCGTATCCATATGATTCAAATACATCCTTCACAATCTCACGTACCTTGTTATAAAGACTCTCTTTTTTATCCCCTTGACCATCAGAAAATGCTTCAGTTGCCTCTGAAACCTTTAATTCATATTGGTCATAGCCATTTTCAGATAGATAATTCGTTATCTTAGGTTTCAGATCATTTGTTGCTTGTATTAATGTAGAATCCTTCAAAATGAGAGAAATCTCAATTGTATAGGGAGATGGTGTTGTCCCTACAGAATTAACAGTGTACCCTTCCTTTTCGACTAATTCAAAGAGTTGCGATGTTAAATCGGGGTTATGCTGATCATCTGAAAGATTAGGAGTGATAGAAATTGGTAAAATTTTCACTGCAATACTTGCCATTGTCGGTGAGTAGAATGGCGAAGTGATAATAAGCAGCATACACGCTACAGCAATCCAACCGTAATGTTTTAAATTAGGCTTTTTATTTTTATGTGTACTCTGCAAGATCTTACTTCTAAGTTGGTTTTTAGATTGGTCTGTTATCTTTAATTGTTCTTCTAATTCCCTAAATTGTTCATCTAAGTATTTCATCAGTGGTCCCCCCTCTAATTAATTCATTCTTCAGTTCAACTAACGCTCTTTTTAAATTCATTTTCACTTTACTTTCTGACCAGTTTAAAACGAGGGCTGTTTCTTTAGTTGAGAATTCTTTTAACTTTCGCAAAATGATGACTTGCCTGTAAGAAGGTTTTAATTGTTGAATGGCTCTATATAATTGTTCGTTTTGAAATTTCATTGCTATGATTTGTTCAGGTATTTGCTTGTAGTCTTTCTCTTCCATTGTTAAACCCAAATAATATTGTAACGGGTGTTTTTTTCGAAAATAGTCCTTTGTCACATTATGTGCAATTGAAAATAACCATGTTTTCACAGATGATTTCTGTTCAAATTGCTGTTGATGTCTATACGCTTTTAAAAAAGTTTCCTGTGTTAAATCCTCTGCTTGTTGATAGTCCCGTACCATTAAAATTATGTAGGTTAGAACCGATTCACCATATTCATCAAACCATTTAGTTAATTCCTCTTGTTTCAAAACTGCTCCCCCTTTTCTCTACACTTAGACGCAGATTAAAATGAATCGGTCACGCTTTAAACAATTAAATTCAAATAAAATCAACTTTCATTTCACCATCTTTAAGTAATTTTACAAAATAAAAAAGCACTTATCCCAAGTTGGAACAATGCCACTAATTTTCTATAATTTAAGATGAATTTCCGAATACCCAACAACACTTAAATAAACTATCCTGGTCCTTGAGCACAATAAGAAAAAGCTGTCGAAACGACAGCCATGATCTTCAACTCACGCACCCTAAACTTTTATAACAGGTTAAGGCTTTTTTATTTGCTCTAACTTTAGTTCAAACGCATTTAAAATACCTCTTAATACTGTTTTATTCTGTAATAGCCCCTGCAAAAAACTGTGTCCTTGGGATTAATTGCAATTAGAACTGAATTAATGATATCTGAGGAAGAAACCAAAGGGTTCAGCGAAGTGAAACCAGGCTAATTAGTTTCTTTGTTCATAAAATAAACCAATGAAGACTGTCCGAGAATCTTTTATGGATCCTCGAACACATACATACCTTCATTTTTTTCTGTTAACACCTACCACTTTACGTGGATTAAGTTATGCGGGAATACATGTGATGCTGATGTGTTTGTAATAATTCTTTTTACTATCTCGCTTTATCAAAATTTATTCTCAACTCCAACTCCTCCCCACCCTCACCTATCGTCTTTTTGCTACTATTACTAATAGGCCGGATTGTGAGTGATTCAGGAATAGTATCCTTGGGTGGAAGATTTAAAACTACATGACGACCATTCGTCCCTGCGCTTCCCACCTGTAGGTCTGCTCCTTCAAAAATATTACCTTGATCATCTATTACAGAATAATCAAATGCTTTCCAGGAATCATTTAATTCCTTATTCTTCGGATAATCGATACTGAGATCAATTCTAGTTCCAAGCTGGGAAAAAGAAACATTGTCGACCTTGAAGGTATAAATCTTATCGAGAGTCTGCGCTGTTATATCCCCTTGGAAATTGTAGGTTTCTATCTCTAATTTTTCAAGAGGGAAAGATACCGACCATAAACCCTTTTCCCCAAATAAATCTTCACCGTGTATGGCGATATCAATTTTTTCACCTAACACATCTTGTTTTTCCAGAGTAAGTTCGAAATACTGTATTATCTTTTGTGAATCAATAGCCTTTTGTTTAATTGATCCAACCAAGACTTCAGGTTCTTTCCCATTAATAGTAATATAGCTGAAGCCAGTACTTCTTTCATCCTTATTAATAGAATCAACCGCTTCATACTCTACAGTTACAATTACTCTACTTCCATCGTATACAGCTTCTTTTACAGTCATTGAAATTCCTGCATGAGAATCAGATTTATCAATTGGTGAAGCAAGCTTTTCATTCTTTATTTTTTCTGACGCTATGTCATTAAATTGAGCATAAATAGGGCCAATTACAGGGATTTTTGATAATGTCTCAGCGAAACCAGGGGATACTAGGCCCAACCCAATAACAGAAACAAATAACCCACTAACTAAAGCGATTGACATTTTCCTACTAACCCAACTCCTTTTTTGCTTTTTCGCTTGTAAAATTGCAGCTTTCTCCCTTTTAAGTAAAGCTTCTTCAGGAATACGAATTTTATTAATGTCCTGCATGAATTTATCTTTACTCATAAAAGTACCCCTCCTTTAATATTGGTCTCAATTCTTTCTTTGCTCTATGCAAACAAGACTTCACACTACCTTCCGGGCAATCCAGCATACTGGCAATTTGCTTTACAGAAAGGTCATGATAATACCTCAATAAAATAATGGTCTTATAGTGTGGATCCAAATATTCAAATGCCTTAAATAAATCCATGGATTGGTCAGAATGATCACTATTTCCGCTAAGAAAGGCTTGCCCAAAAGAATCAATGTTATCGGCTGGAAAATGTCGTGATTCTTTACGGATAAAATCAATTGCCTTAAAGACCAGGATTTTTATTATCCAACTTTCAAAGCTCTGTGGATTTTTTAAAGACTTTAAAGATGTATAAGCCTTATAAATAGCTTCCTGGTAAATATCTAGAGCATCATGTTCATTTCTGACGTAGGAATATGCAGTCCGATACAATTTGCCGCGTACACCAGAAATCAATTCTTCAAAGGCTTCATCGCTTCCTTCTTGCGCTTTTCTGACCAAAAAGACTGTATCCATCCCCTCAACTCCTTTTTTATGCCTTAAAGTCGATTGAGCCGGCAAAAACGTTGCAAGAAAATAAAAAATGCCTGTTGCTGCCCGGTCTTGTCTACACTTTCGGACAATACCTAGGTGTACAGGCATCTGTTATTTATTCTATTTAAGCGACCGCTTCGACGTGCGATGAATGTATGTGGCAAAACAAGAGGTGCTTGGTGAGTATACTCTTTCTTCAGGATAGCACCCTTATGTTTAAGTACATTTCTTCACATTTTAGCTATTAGGGAATTTAATCCCTTTCATAACAAGTTTCATAGTCATCTATCATAACCCAACTAGCACAGGCTGCACCCGACTCATCATAAATTTCTTTTCCTATGGTTAATTCGATGCTTCGGCTTTCGTTTGGAAATCCTGGAGCCTCATTAGTAATGTTTAGTGTTTCTTCGTCTACCCAGTTTATTGAAAAATTACTTTTCCCTGGAGCGTAGTATATAGTACGAACCTTATTGCCCTTACCTTCAGTAACTTCTACCCAAACATTTACACCACCCGCAGCTCCACCATAGGTTTTATAATATGAGTTAGCTGTATATTTTCCATTAGGTGATTCCTCAGGACCTACAAAAAATTCACCATTATTAAATTCAAATGTATAGGCAAATTTTATATATATGAACAGACAAGTCAAAGTAAATAAGACAAGAAATAGTATTTTATATCTTAGTCTAATGCTCCGCAACCTACCAATCCCCTATTCCTCTATATTTTATTCTTCTTTAACTAAACTCCCTCAATAAATGAAGCCAAAACGCCGATTTACTCATGTTTTCTTAGAATTTCATAGTCGTTTACCTTCCGGTAACTGGCTTTATAAATGGAGGATCTTCACTTGAAAGGATTTTTTTGGACAGAGTAAGAAAAAAGAGCTACAACCCACTAACCAGTTCCTTACAGAAAATGGTGGATGAGTAAAAATATAACCGCACTGGTGGATGTCCACATTTACTCATGGAGGTCAACCCTCCCATGCCTCACAGAGTCTTCGCTCTCAAATTCCTTCGTCCAACCTTTCCATGAGGTGGATGTCAGCCATGCTGCCCCACAGGGTCTTAGCCCGTAATTTAGTTGCTTTGCCGACTAATCCGTGCTTCAAATGTCTCCAAAATCTATAAAACCAGAACTACTATTCATCTAAACTAAAACAGAGTTACGCTGCCATTTCCGTCTTCTGGGCTAGTGCCAAATGAGGGATGTCCTTTAACATCTTTTCTTCATTAAACTCAAATTGCTTTTTACCAATACTAAAGAGGATCCGGATTAGTTTATTACACAAAGCGATCAGGGACTGCATCTTCTTTAATGGATTATCCGGACGTTGAGTATAGTACGCATGTAACGCCTTAAATGCCGTATTTTTGGCGACAAGAATCATACAAACCCTGAATAACAGGGCCCTTAGCTTCTTACGGCCCCTTTTTGTAATGGTCGTTTTTCCTTTGTGCTTACCCGATGTATTTTCTTTCAAGCTTAAACCGGCCAGCTTGATAATTTGCCTGGGATGATTATATTCGCCTAAATCTCCTACTTCAGCGAAGAAGCCGGCAATTGTATCCCTGCCCACACCTTTTATCGCTAACATTTGTTGTACACCTGGAATATCATTAAGCAGACCGTCAAGTCTTGCATCCAATTCTCCGAATTGTAACTGGATTAATTCATACTTAGCCAGAATGGTTTTTAGCTCAAGCCTGGCCATTTCAGCACCTTGTCGAAGTCCGATGGACTTACTGGCTGCCTGTTTTAACTCGCGAATCTTGTTTAATCCAACACTCCGTGATACGGATTTTCTCAAATGAACGAGTAGTTCTTCTTCGGTGAATACAGCTATTTCATGTGGCAAGGCATAGAGCTTTAAGAATTGTAAAGCAGCCTTACCTTCCCATTTCTTAAATACCTTGAGGAATTCCGGAAAATACCGGTCAATCCAGTTGTGTACCTGTCCTTGGACCGTTTGTAGGTCTTCAGTTAAAAGATCGCGAATTTTCTTTGCCACCCGGAGTTCTGCATAAACACCTTGCGGTATCGTAGGTTCTGCGTATCTTCCGTCCTTGACCAGCTGAGCTATGACCTTGGCATCTTTCACATCATTCTTCGTAGGTGAGTTATCATCCAACTCCTTGCTTTTCTTGACGTGCAAGGGGTTTACAGCGACAAATTTAATCCCGTTATCTTTTAAAATATGGGCCAAGTTAAACCAATAATGGCCTGTCGGCTCCATGCCAACCATCACTTTTTCCATACGCTGTTCTTTTTTAATTTCCGAAATCCATTTAAGAAAATGCTCAATTCCTTCTTTAGTATTTTCAAATTGACATGGAGATCCAAACTCTATTCCCCTAAAATCTTGAGCCCGTGCCACATGCTTGAATTTGGCAATATCGACTCCTATAATAAGAGTCTGAGAAGTTATTTGAGCAATCTTCTTATTCTGGTTATAATTCATTTTAAAGCCTCCTGGTATTTGAGATATCTGTCCTTTTTGCTGGCCAGCGTCAGGACTCTCTCATTCTACCAAGAGGTTATTTTTTTGTTCAAACACCATTTTCCTTCATTACAGGAATGCTGCTCCTATAGTTCAATAAGGAATTCAACAAAAAAGTGCTTAATCCTTCCTGGATCAACGCACCTGTTAGTTCAATATGAATTTATAATAATGGAGATTATCAGACAGACAAATCGATAAATTCTAGTTCAGTTTCTGCTTCTGCTTTCGAACGATAAACGGTAATTTTATCATAGGGTTTCAAGTTGTCTTGCCATGTTCCTATATTACTCAGAAAATCTTCTGCGTTTTCAGAAATTATCAAACACTCTAAATCCCTATTGATATAACAAATTGGTGCGTCACTTTCCAAATCACACTGTTGATAAACAGTTCCGATAAATCCACCTTTACTATCTTTTGCCATAATATCTACATGTGGAACCGTAAAAAACTCTAAATGTGGAATATCATCGTCAAAGATAAATTGAATATCATAATCGCTAGCAAATTTTTGATACTCTTCATTTTTATCATGAGCACTCATAGGAAAAATTGTTGTCCCTGCTAGTATAACTTCAGTATCTTCTATATTTACATTTATGGCTCCAATTAATTCTGTTCTATCTAGATAAACTTTTCTCATATAAACCCCCGTTTAATCTTATTTTAAAGTAAATGCTCATTACTTTTGTGATTTCTTATTCATACAGATAGGTAAGGGTTTGAAGTTATCGCTCCCTTTTCCCCCTGTTCACACCGTACGTGCGACTTTCACCGCATACGGCGTTCCAACTAATCCAATTCAATTTAATCATCAACACCTCAGAAACCTTAGCCCCTTCATGTCTCAATTCTTCCGTTTCAATAAGTCGGTGCCTCCCGTAGGAGGTAAACCTCTATTAGTCTCACAAGAACCTTATTAACCGATAAAGACTTGCCTTACATGATTAAATGATTCTTCATTAGTCTAGTGGCTATCCCTCCAGGCTGATTAGGCCTTTCGTTGGTACTGTGCCACCACTTTCACTGACATAAAGACAAGTTATACAGTAACTAATGTCATTACTGCTTTCCTTGCCAACGCTTCTTCGGGAGTAAGCCCTCCACGTTATCAGCTTACAACGTTGAATTATATCTATTATAGAATGAACTTAGGTGCTTCCTGTAAGCCTGTTAGCATTCATACGCCTGTAACGTATCATGGATTTTCATATTAGTTATTCTTACTTACCCACAGCTAACCTCACAATTTGGTGATATACACATTTCTATGTATCGCAGGTCTAGACCCGTACATTCAGAAGTTCGCCAGCTTAACCTTTTCTTTTAGGTTTATTTGCATTCTCACCATATTCATTCAACTCAAGCATCATGATCTACACCACCCCATCGGGTAGGCTTTCGTCAGCTTAACCTGTTACGGTAAATTCTCACGCCTTTTCACCGAGCTTATAACACTTTCATTCTTACTCAATCCAGTGCTACTCGACTAAGAGAGAACCCTTCGGGGCGTTACCCCTTCATTTGATTCTTCGATATAATCCTTCAGTTCCGAAAGGAACTGCCTAGCCTTTACCAGAGTGATGTTACCATCCTCCATTTTAACTAGGAACATTTCGCACAACTAAACTGCTCCGTTACTTTAAGTACATTGTTTCACAAAGTCTTCTATAACCTTATTTTAATTTTAACATAAATATCCAAACACCTTTATAATACCGTACAATCCACTTACCTAATCAACACAAAATCACACACCCTCCAATAATTATTTCCGTCAATGAGAAATGACCTGTGAATTGATGTGAGGTTTTTAAATAAAATTATAATAAACATTGATATAACAAGAAAAATTGCACTGTGAATTTCAATGTGAAAATCCGTGCAATATGCCTTGTGTTTTACTTGTTTGCACCTCTGAAGTAAACCAGTTATCCTTCTGGATCAACGTTGCTTGGAAATCAAGTTAGATAGGAGGTGATACATAGGATAGCCTCTCATGAATCAATAAACTTACTGATGCATATCACCGGGCATATGTTCCTCCAACTTGTTACCGAAACCCCCGGCTCCTCCTCTTTTCGGGCACATGTCCAAAGTAAATACTGTCGCGCTCCAACATTTCATGTCAGAAACCAGAAAAGATCCTAAAAAAATAAAAAGCATCCCGGAAGGATACTTAATTGTAAACTTTAAGTGGTTGAATATTGACTTTCAACACGATGGTTGCAGGATCGTGAACCATATTTATTTTGTCTACCATGTATTCCTGTTTGTTTATCGTCACGGTATTGCAGGCCCTCAAGGCAGCAATATATTGCTCCCACTGCTTTACATTGGCACTTAAGAGACATTTGTCTTTTATATAATAATCTACTCTGTTCGAAACACGGTTCAACTCTACACCCCCCTCTTGATAGAGTTTATGAACCATGCGGCCTAATCATGACAAGCTATCTTTAAGAAAAAACAATAGGCTACCTTTTCCATTTTGGTTATCAAGAATCGATGTTTCGCGGTATAATCCGATTTAGGATTCTGAAAGAAAGGAAGTTGGATAATGGCAATTACTTATGAGCTCATATCGGAAGAGCAGATTACCACTGTAAAAGATCTCTGCAATGAGTTGATGGTCTACCAGAAATCATTAGCGACGATTCGCCCTGAACTCTTTGATGGCATGAGCTTTGAAACAAGACTTGTTCCATCGATTAAAAACGCGAAAGACAATCAAATCATTGCCGCAATGGATGGGGATCAAGTTGTTGGCTACGTGTATAGCAATGTTTCACCAAAGGAAGTATATTCAAGCGAGTTTGCTACTTTTTTTGACATGGAATCGGTAAAAGGGAATGATGTCGGCTGCCTATCGCAGTTTTATATCAAAGATGGGTATCGTAGCATGGGGATTGGGTCGGTCCTTTTTGAAAAATCAAAGGAATGGCTCGATTCCTTTAACGACGTCCATGACCAATTCATCTATGTATCCAACGGGAATGATGCTGCCCTCAATTTTTACAGAAGCAAAGGGTTTGAACTGCTCCCCGTCAAGTAGACAGTGGAAATAATAAAAACAATCTAGGCGGCTTTAGCCCTGAATTCTAAGGGGCTAAGGCCGTTTAATCTTTTTTGGTAACGTTCATGATTATAAAAGTATATGTACTCATCAATCGCCGCAGAAAGCTCTTCAAAGGTCTTATATTTCTCCATGTAATATTTCTCGCTTTTCAGTGATCCCCAAAAGGATTCCATTGGACCATTGTCAATACATCTTCCGACTCGGGACATACTTTGAGTCATCTGTGCTTGATCTATTCTTTGTTTAAATCCAAAATGGGTATACTGAAAGCCCCTGTCGCTATGTATAAGTGGGCGGTCACCATTCAGTAGGGCCGTGGCCTGATCCAGCGTATCAAACACCAGTTTATTGTTGTTGGAATGTCCAAATACGTAACTAACGATGGCTCCATCATGTAAGTCTTTAATTGCACTCAAATAAGCCTTTTTTGCTTCTCCATACTTGAACTCAGTCACATCAGTTACCCATTTCTCATTAGGACTTTCGGCTTGGAAATTACGGTCTAACACGTTTTCTGCGACGTGTTGAGGGGTTGACTTTTTATATCGATTTTTCTTTTTCCGAATAACGCTTTGAATGCCGACAATCTTCATCAGCCTATAGATTCGCTTTTCATTGAAGCTCTTGCTCAACCTTCTATTCAAAGTCATCGTAATCCTGCGGTAGCCGTAGATTCCTTTAACCTCCTCATGGAGAGCCTTCATTTCTTCTACAAGTATCACATTCTGACATTCACGCTTGGAAGGTGTTCGCTTCAGCCATTTATAATATGCAGACCTGGCCAACCCCGCAATTTCACAAAGCATAACGAAAGAGAATCCTTCTTCTTCGTGAAGTTCCTTGATAGCGATATATTTCTCCTCAAGGCGTATCTGGCTTATCTTCGCCTCCTTTCGATCTCCTCTAACTTTTTTAGGAATAAGTTCTCTGCGCGTAATCGCTCATTTTCACTCGCAAGCCTCTTCATCTCCAATTTCATCTTCTGTTCTGGGGAGAGTTCAACTTCTTCCTTTTTCCTCCCTCGCTTATCCCGAAGGGCTTCTTCGCCGCCATCCTCATACTTTTTAACCCATTGATATACTTGTTGGTAAGAGACCTTAAAGGTCTCAGCTGCCTTCTGATAATCCTTGCCGTTCTCAAGGCAATAGAGCACAATCTCTTTTCGTTCATTTATGGTAGTGTTTCTTCTAGTCATAGTGTTTGTCCTTCCTTTGGAAGTGTCCTTTAATTCTCTATGACCATTATACTTGTTAATCCATTTCTGGAGGACTCGTCTACATGAGATTTCATACTTTCTGATAACATCATTTTGAGAGTAGTCCCCACTAAGATAGTCCTGTACAGCCGCCAGCTTAAGTTCCTTAGAATACCTCTTCCAGGTAGAAGACTTCTTTAATCCTTCTGCTCCGTATTTTTCATACCTGTAGACCCAATCATAAATTGCATGATCATTTACTTTGTATATAAACTTCAGCTCTGAAATAGAATGGCTACCCTTTTTTAACGCCTCTACGATCTTGATTTTATCTTGGAATGAATATGTCCTTTTTGACATAAAAAATACTCCCCTTTAAGTAAACAGATTTTTATTTTTTAATCTGTCTACCTAAAGGGGAGCATATCAGTTTAAAATAAGCCATCAGATTCTGGACGGATTCATCACCGTTCTTAGGAATACATAAAGGAAAGCTCCCTTGCTAGGGAGCTTTTTCATTGTTATTCAAGAAGGTTCGCTGAGCCGGGAATTTCTCCTTCTCTTTTTTACGAATGTGATGAACATGATGAATATCGGCAACAGGATGGCCAAAGGGAGATGGATCAATAAAGGTACGTATTTCAGCCCTACCTCGAGATGCTGTGATAGGTTTTCTGCGTAAGGATAAGACAGCAACAGTATGACCATCAGGATGGAAACCGTCAGAAGCTTTGGTTTTACCTTGTTCATGGTCGTTTTTGCTAGGTTTATGCTTGCGAAAGTGAAGATGGCGATTTTAAAATATCCGCCAAAAATAATGATGATCACCGCGAAGACATCCAGTCTTTTGATGAAATCGAAGAGCGTTACCCCTTCAATTGCATTGATTATAGGGAATGTATAATTCTTGGCTAATTCCGGATGAAGGACTCCAATCGTCAGGAAAGAAATAAGCGATAACAATATCGTAAAAAAGATAATCATCATGTTTCCATTTTTGGACACCGCTGATCTGTGTTCATGATTCAAATAAGGAAAAATCATGACGAAAGCGATCAGCTCTCCGAACGGAAACGTAACCATCGTCGGCAGGACCTTGATGATGTTGTTGAAATCCATATCAAAGATGGGATCGATATATTCCCAATGAAATGTCCCGCTTATGAGAATCCAGATTGGAATCAGCAGGATAAACAACAAAGTCACACTGCCAATAATGACGGCTGAACGGATAAAGGCTTCCAGTCCCTTTACGTAAGTGTAGGCAACCACAAGAAAGATTGAGAATTTGATGAAGAACGGGCTCATCGTATAAAGCAAGGTGCTATTGATGAACATCGTAAAATCGGCCAAAACACGGGAGGCCAAGTAAGCAAAGTACAGGACATACAAAAGAGAAGCAGCCATTCCAAGGAATTTCCCCATGTTCTTTTTCAATATCAGAGCAAGGTTCCCATAATCGTTATTTTTCCACAGATAGACATAGATATGGAATAAAAGCAGCCCTGCTCCCCCTGCAGCTAGACTGACAATCCACGAGGCTTTTTCAGCCGTAAGATTCAGCCCCAGGATAACGGAGCTCCCGAGCAGGAACAGCAGCATCGCGAACATCGTCTCGATGATTCCAATGATTGGCTTGTTCTCCACCTCATCCACCCCCTATCTTGTAGTTTCCGATGCTTTGTACCTTCACTTTCGTATGAAGCTTGATTTCCGCGTTTTTCAGATGGGAGGGCCAATCCGATTTCAGCTTATTCCAATTCTCCGGACTTTCCTCGCTCATGATGAGACCTAAGCCTAAAGGATCCAGCTCATTTTTCTGTGCGATCGTAAGCAGATCCTCCACTTCTTTCTGAATCGTTATCTTGATCTGTTCCTCGAGCAGCTTGATCTCCTGAGGGTTTTCTAAATTAATTTTGCACTTTAACTGGCTAATGTCTCCCGAAAGGTTCAGATTGAAATGAAAAACATATTTGTCTTCGTATATCTCTACTTTCCCCTCTCGAGCTTTATTGCCAAAAATGCGGTAGGTAAATAGGCCATTCTCTCCCTTAGGACAGCTGGCTTCAATAGAATAACCTGATTCAACGCCCTGCAGCATCGAGACATAGGCTGCATCCCGGTAATCAAGGAATTCAACAAGCTTATTTTCTTTGAAAAGAGCCAGCCCTCCATAGGAGATATGTGTTGGACTCGTTGTCTCCAAGTTCCCCTTCTCCTTGCCGCTCTTGAGATCTCCTTCTATTTTGATAAAAGGCATGGCAATATCTTTTCCTTCCTTGATTTCGTCCACCTTGATTTCCGACGCGGTGACCGGAATGTCTCTGCCTAACTTTTGGAGGATGTTCTCAATTTCAAATGCCGAAAAACCTTCAATTGGAGAGTAAAGCTTTAGCAGTTCACTCGCACTAACTCCCTGGGCAATGACTAGATGGGCATCAGTCGGAACCTGAGCCGAATGCATCACATATTGGGTAATGTCCTGGATTTTTCCCTCACGAGCGATTCTTTCACCTAATAGAATGACTTCCAACTGTTTCAAATGCACAAAACGAGAGACATTGACAGAAATTCTTTCCAAAGCAGTATCAATGGTTCTGCCTGTTTCTTTATAAACGACATAAGGCGAGTTGGGGATCTGCGTTTTCCCCGCAATGGCCGCAGGATTGATCAATTGCAGGGAGACTTCATACCCGTCGTCTGCATAATCGATTCCCATCGCAAATGAAAAGGTCATTTCATTTAACTCATGCTTTTCTACAGGAGCAAAGAACACCGCAGCCAACGATAAAAGTATAAAGAGAGTATAAAGATATTTCACTGCTATCACTCATTTACGGCTATTTTTAAGGAGATCGTCCTTATCATATCTTTTCGTTGAATTGATGATTTTTTTTAACGAGAATCGAATAAAGGTATCTTTTAAATCTGCTTTTTTTACAGGAGAGATTGGCGATAAGTAGGGAACGCCAAAGCTATTTAATGATGCAAGATGGTTGACTAAGACAATCGTTCCCAGGATGATCCCATACAAGCCAAAAGTGCTGGCCAAAAACACAAGAATATAGCGAATTCCCTTGATGGCATTGCCGAAAGGATGAACGGGTATCGCGAAATTCAAGACATAAGTGGCTGAAATGACGACCAGTGTAGAGAGCTGGACAATTCCTGCCTCTGCTGCCGATTGCCCTAAAATGATCGTCCCAATGATGGAAAATGCCAGCATGATGCCCGTCGGCAAACGAATGGAGCTTTCCAATAACACTTCGAATATCACCATTAGTAGGATGACTTCAATGACTAAAGGGAGCGGAACGATTTGCCTTTGGGCAGCCAGACTGACAAGCAATTCACTGGGGATCAGCTCCTGATGAAATAAAACAAAAGCGATATAAAAAGGAATCAGGAAAATCGAAGTGACAAAAGAGAGTATTCGGATCAGCCTCGTAAAATCAAACATGGAACTCTCATAATAGTCCTCAGGCGAATGGAAAAACTGGATGAACAGAGCAGGCACGATCAAGACATCTGGTGACCCATCACAAACAATGGCGATCTTTCCCTCCAATAAATGGCCTGCCACCACATCCGGACGTTCTGTTGTCAACACAAGCGGAAAAGGTGTGATTTGGCCCTCGGAAATGCTTTCCTGAATGTATGACGAGTCCAAGATGGACTTCAAATGAACGGATTTGACTTTGTTCCTGACATGATTCAGAATATCGTGATCCGTTTTATCAGCTAAAAACAGAAGAAAAACCCCAGTACTGGTTTCCTCCCCCACCGTCTGATCCTCGATGCTCAATTGATTATTTTTAATGAATCGTTTGATGAGTGAGATATTGTTATTGGCTAGCTCGGTAAAACCGATTTGCGGTCCTTTTAACACCCGCTGGGACTGAGGCGGTGAAAGCGACCGGTCCTTCCAGTCTGCCGTATCAGCAGAAATACAGGAATCAGCACCATCGATAAAAATAAGCGTATTTCCATTAGACAACTCGTTCACTGCTTCTCCGAGGTCGGAAATGCGCTTAATCTTAGAAATTTCGATCGTGTTTTCAATCTGCTGAATCGGCTTTTTCGGCCAATGATCAAGCTTTAAAATCGGGCCTAGTATATGCTCCTGAATCGCCTTTTTATCAGCGATCGTATCCAAATACACCAGGCAGCCTGAAGATTTCGGCGAGAAAAAAATGAACGGATGATTAACTCTTTGTTATGATGAAAGGCATTCTGTATATAATGTAAGTTCTCTTGCAATACCTTCGAAATGCTCATTTGATCTTCATTCATATAAACACCTAAATTACTTTTTCCTTAATATTCCCTGAGGAAGGATTACTATACTGAGAGATACCAGCAGAAAAGAAAAAGGAGTCAATTCATATACGAATTGACTCCTCTCCATTATACCGTTGTGTTTACTTCTCCGTTTTAAACGTTACTTCACCAACCCCAATGTCAGCATCTAGATCGATCTTTATTTTTGCATCTTCGTAAGCTTCATTCACATACATTCCATTGCCTTTTGAAATCAAATCTTCAAATGACGATGAGCCAATTCCTTTATCTACACTGACCCTTACCCCTATATCTTTAGGAAGGATAACGGTCATCTGTCCTACTCCGGATGAAATCCGGCCATCAAAGCTTTCTTTCCAATCTCCTCCGAGATCAACGGTTATTTCACCAACCCCTGCGTTCACTTCAAGATTTGAAAGCTGTAACCCTTTCAAGTCAAGATTGGTGTCTGATGCCCCGGCATTCACGACAAGGTCTAGTGGAACATCCTCATTCAGCTTCAAATCCCATTCATTCTTCATCTTGCCAATTTTAAAATAGTCCGGCTGAGAAATCTCCACCTTGCCTACCTTCCCGTCAAGATCATAGGAAACTTCAGGTTTCATTTTCTCTGGTTCATAGATTGCGTTCCCGCTAACCCATTCATCTGCACCGTGCGCCACATCCATTTTACCGGCTCCAAAATTCAGGACAACCTCAAGCTCCTTAGCGCCGTCCTTCTCGACAACCACTTCATTATCACTACCACTATTCGCAAAAATCATGTTATTGCAACCTGACAACAATAAAACCGCAGACACTGCCGCCAAACCAAAACCGATCATTTTTTTCATATTACTTCGCCTCCAACTGATTATAGGTTAATCATAAGTCATAACCCTCAATCAATTAACAGGCTGCAGCTTTAATAAGGAGTCAGCCTCAAGACCTATATTTGGAACATTTAACCATTTTTAAGCTTACCCATTGAAATAGAGGAAGACAATGAGGAAAATGATCAGTCCGATCATGAAGACCGAACCAAGACTCGCGCTAAACACGACATACACCTTCGTGTGGAGCACAACATGCACAAATAGAACTATAAGCAAACAGACTAACAATAATATGACTACATTCAAATTCTTATTCCTATTCAAAAGATCAGCACCTTATAGTTCCAATTTCGTATGGAAGTTGTTGTCCAAAACCATTTATTCTTTATATATTTTTGCAGTACAAGTTTTATTCATGATTCACCTTCCCTTCCGAAAAATCGTGGGCCTTTCCCTGTATATTGTTCTGCGCAGTCTATTACTTGGCACAGTAGTATAAATCGTCTAAGTAGTACCATAATGGAGAAGGTATGCCAAACAGCTTTGTAGAAATTACATAATAGAAGTTGTTTTTACTTTGTTCTTATCATTAGGAGGTAATCATGGGTAGATTAGTACATTTCGAAATTCATGTAGATAACATGGATCGTGCAAAAAAGTTTTATGGTGAAGTATTTGGATGGGCATTTGAAGATTGGAGCGAATACGCTGGCATGCCTTATTTCGGAGCAGTGACTGGTGGCGAAGATGAGCCTGGAATTAACGGTGCTTTAATGCAACGTCAAGGTCCTCCTCCAGAAGCGAACCAGCCTTTAAATGGATATGCATGTACAATGGGCGTAGAAGATTACGATGTGACCGAAACAACAATCCTTAAAAATGGCGGCGTAGTGGCTTTGCCTAAATACGCTCTGCCTGGCATGGCGTGGCAGGGATACTATAAAGACACTGAAGGAAATATCTTTGGCATTCATCAGCCAGATGTAAATGCAAAATAGAGAGCAACTACAATTATAAAGGAACCCGTGACCGATAAAATAAGGGATATCAAATCATTGCGATTTGATATCCCTTTTTTATGATCCAATTCTTGTGGCTTTGTCCTTTTTCGGCCAAATAAAGTAACTCGCTGTTATCGCGGTATCAATGGCGAGAATGAATCCCCATGTTTTTAAGACAGCGAAAAGGCTTTCCGTCTTAGCCGGGTCTTTGATCAGGAAAATGATCAATCCGAGCATGCTGCCTCCAATCAGGAACGCAGCGTAGTGGCGGATCAGGTTTTTCCTTTCGTTCTGTGAAAATTCCTTTCCCCTCAGACGTTCAGGCTTTTCGCCTTTCTTCAAAATATAGTAACGAAAACGTGAATCTGCCCAGTCAATCATGCTTTTTCCATAGGCAACCGAAACGCCGATATAAATGGCCGCGATCCCGTGTGCAATGGTCGCCGTTGCCCCGCGGTACAAATCATAACTAGTAAGAGCCAGCAACAGCAGATCAATCACTGGAGTCAGAGCCAAGAAAAAGATGCTGAGCCTCTTTTTCTTAAAAACATACCGAATAGTCAGCCCCAGTATAATCACAACCCAAAACGCTATTTCACAGGCTACTATCATCCATGCTATAAAATTCAAGGGAAATCCTCCTTATTTAACTAGACAGAGAGACGGTCCTCTCGCCGCAAAAGTTACAATTTCTTATTATGACTTGGGGCACCAAAACAGTACCCAATCCCATTTAACCGAAGTGGCCCTAACCTAATGTTCCCGGTTTCTCCGCCTCTTCCCTTAACCGGGAACATATCCTAACTTTATGTGCCCGGTTTCTTTGCCTCTCCCCCTAACCGGGAACATATCCTGACTTTATGTGCCCGGTTTCTCTGCCTCTCCCTCTAACCGGGAACATATCCAACTAGACAGAGGTTTGTCGCACCTTATCTCGCTATCTCCACTTGAACAAAGTCACCTAATGCATGTGGGACGCCCAGGATCACGACTATGGAATCGTCGGTTACATAGGTGAAGGCACTTGATGAATCCATGTTATCAGCTTTGGACAATTCATTCAGGAGCTGTTCATTGCCTAAACTGGATATATAGTTCTTTACTTCATTACTATATTCTTCAGATTCATCCGAGAGAATCTTTCCTTGTTTGAACTTGTCAACAAACGCTTCGTCGACTGTGACGAGATCAGACAATGTCACTTTTTCACCTGTTTGGAGATTGACGATGGTGGAATAAGAAAGGTTGATCGGATACATTTGGTTTGTGCTTGTTAGCAGGCCTTGATACAGAAAACTGGCAACCTCTTCATCCTGAAAAGTAGTTTCAAATTTAATTTCACCGGTATATCCCTCATACAAGCCATTCTCGAAAAAATAAGTCGCACCTCTGACAATCACTTCGTTTATGTTCTCCGCTTGCACAAAATCCGGATTTGCTATCTGCGGATAATCGACCTTAATTTCCCCTTTTGTATACTGCTTTTTCACGAAGTTTACAAGCTCTGCTGCATCAGCTGCTTCTTTAGTTCCTTCCGCAGGATCCTGGTCATCTTGGGTTGTCGTTTCCACTGAATCTTGTTTCCCCGTCTCTTCCTGTTGCTGACTTTCAGCGACCTCATCATTATGATCTACACTTGACGAAGGGTTACTTTTTTCCGTGCTGCACGCCGATAAAAATAGCAAAGATACCATCCCGGCAATCATAAGCTTTTGAAATAACATATTGATTCCTCCTTATGAAACAAAGGGACAGTTTCCCGTCCCCAAAATACATATTACTCCTTATCCTGAGACACCAGAACCGTCCCCAGGTCCCAAGCTTCATCCAGGTACTTCATGATGTTATAGCCGGTTATCTGGAGTCTCATGGTTTTCTCTTCAACATCCTCTATCTTCATGCCCATTTCTGTGACGAAATAGCGTGGTTGCTCTAATTTTTCAAAATCGACTCGATCGGTGCGCATATCATATTCGACGCCGTTTTTATCAACAAGTACTGATTTGGAATCCATATGGGTGACATTGAGTTGCTGTCCTTTTTCGTCCACAAAATCAATGTGAAGGGATTCGAATTCCCTATTTTCCAGATCATCATTCCGTACAATCACTTCGGTTGACTGACCGGCCTTGGTTTTATCAATAGAAATGGTACTCCCTGCATATTCAATTTCCTGCGGGAATGCCCCGCTCAGTTCGATGCTCTTATGATCTACAATCGATAAATAGATTGAATCTAAATTGGCTCTGATGTCTTTGACTTTCTCACCATAGAGCGGGTCAAAATAGGCCTGGAATTCAGTCCAGTCACTGTCCAGCTGGTAATCCATAAAATTGCTGCCATAACGATCCGACTCTACCTTTTTATCATTCACTTCCAGCGATTTAAAATTAAGGAAGTCAATTCTCTTTTCCTGCTTTTCAGTATTGATGCCAAATTGTAAAAGAGTGACAGTTGGGGCTACAATCAACTTCTCCAGTCGGACGGCAACACCCTCGAGTTCTTTCTGTTCATTGATTTCGTATTCTGTGGAAGGCTGTTTGGTTACCGGGAATTTGAAACTCCAATCCCCTGCCTTATAGTCACCGGAAGTAAAGCCAAATGACAGTGAAGCATCGTTAGCCAGTCTCTGAAGCCTGGTAATCCTTAACTCGATTTCCCCCTGGTCATCTTTTAGCGGCCTTAGGGCTACCTTTCCATAGAATACATTCTTCTCTTTTTTGTTCATCTCGGCATCAATTTCTGGAAAAGAATAGCGTGGATAGGATTCACGATTCATTATGTCGAATTCGTTCTCGACTGCAAGTCCATCCTCAAAAGTCATGAAATACTGCTTGTCTTCCTTCAAATCATGAATTTCATAGAATACAAGCGTCTGGATGTCATCCGCAACCACACCCTTTATTTTCACCTTCACCCCGCCACTTTCAGCTTCCAGATTCAGCCTCTGCCCAAAACCCTCCTGGAGGAAGGCGCGTAACTGCACATCATCTTCCGTCCAAGCATAATAGACCTTTGGAAATGCACCGGTAATGAAGCCAATCGCCAAAATGAAGGCAAAAGCACTGACAAAGCCAAGGGCCCATTTCTTGCGTTTTTTATTCTTCTGCTGTCTATGTACCTTCTGATTTGTTAATCTCTGTTTGACGTTCTCCATTAGCTGAGGGTCCACTTCCAGGTTATTGACTCCCTCGACTTGATTCAATCTCGTCATCGCGATTTCCTGGAAACTCGCCAGATCCTCCTGACATTCCCGGCAATTATAAAGATGAATCTCGAACTCTATCTTTTCCGGACGCTCCATGCATTTTTCGAGATAATCGATATAATGCTTCTGGAATTGCTCACAGCCATGATAGTCGGCTCCATCTAATTGTTTTCTGGCTGACTGAATCCCCGAGAACAACAACTGCTTTATTTTTTCAGCCGTAACACCAAGGATTTGAGCAGTCTCCTCCAGGGTACAGCCGGCCACATATGTAAGAACCAGCGCATCCTTTTCGGTTCCATTCAGTTGATGAATGGCAGTAAACACATCCTGGCGTGGTTGCATCTCCACTGAATCTGGCAAGCTTGAAATCCCTCGAATGTTTTGAATAAAAATCGAAGTGACCCACATCTTGAATGTTGCATTCCCTTTATACCGCGGCCATTCCTTATGAACCTTCAGAATACTCTGGTAAAAAAGCTCCTCCATCTGCTGCGGGTTGCTAGTATAATACCAGCCAAGCCGATAGAAATATTCCTTATGCCTCTCAAACCAATCCACGACAGATTCAGTCCCCATCTCTTGAATTGCCGCAATCGAAATTGGCTCCATTTTTTCCAGCATCATTTTTAACTTCCCCCCTTTGGACAAAAGACCGTTCACCCATCGTCCAGACTTATGGCCCTCTCTATTTCTGCGACACCAGAACCGTCCCAACGTCTCTCAAACTCTCACCCAGACTTACAATCATAGCCGTTTCACATCTCAACTATTAGAATAATCAGTTATCTCAAACGAGACAGGCCCCTTAAGAACAACAGGCCACCGCTTTCTTCAAATCCTTCTCGCGAACCCAAATCTCGCCTTCTCTGATTTCATATTTTATCCCCGCTTCATCCAGACGCTGGGTTTGGTTATCCGTACTATCTGTCCAGTGGGTATACGATTCCCCTGTGTTGCAAGCCGCTAAAAGAACCAGCACGCTAAAGCTTAAAATAAGCTTTTTCATCAAAATAAAACACATCCTAACTCCTTATCGTTATTTCCACGATACCACAAAATGGCAGGCAGAGACATAGTTTGGACGACAGCTTTGGACATTATTTGGAAAATATAAACCATATAACCCTTGCATTGCAAGATACCTTAATGTATAGTTGGTATATATCTTGCAATACAAGGTACTGATATTTGCACACAAGCCTTGTGATACAAGGTCCTTTTTTTACAATAAAGCCTTGTAATACAAGGTAGTGATAGTTACGATCCATTTCTTTAA
Organism: Mesobacillus jeotgali; assembly: GCF_031759225.1. Lineage (NCBI taxonomy): Bacteria > Bacillati > Bacillota > Bacilli > Caryophanales > Bacillaceae > Mesobacillus > Mesobacillus jeotgali. The sequence continues at coordinate 485,417 of NZ_CP134494.1, read as the reverse complement.
TACGAGATGACCTGCAACAATATAAGTTACTTATCCAATGCCATGCAAGATAAGTAACGTATTACCTCGCAATTCAAGTTACTGAAAGGAGCCCGTCAGATGGCTGATACGACGCAAATGCTTAAAGGGATTCTCGATGGATGCCTTTTGTCCATAATCAAAGAGGGCGAAATTTATGGGTATGAATTGGCTGCCAAACTAGAGTCCTATGGCTTTCATTCTTTTAGCGAAGGAACGATTTATCCCCTTCTGCTGCGGATGCAGAAAGAGGGCCTGGTAAGCACAACCTTAAGGAAATCGACTGCTGGACCAAAACGGAAGTATTATTCATTGACGGAAAAAGGCGAACAGGAATTGGAGCAATTCGTCCATCGGTGGACGCAACTGAGCTCCTCGGTGAACAATGTATTGAACAAAGGGGGAAATAATTGATGGTTTCGAAACAAGCAGAGCAATTTTTAGTGGAACTGCGGATGTATTTGATCTCAAAAGGAAAGAACGACCAGGAAATCAATGAAATTACCGAAGAACTTGAAGTCCATTTGATGGAGGCGGAAGCAGCCGGCAAGGATGTCAGCCATATCATCGGAGACAGTCCGAAGAATTATATGAAGAGCATTGGCGAATCGATGAAAACCGATTATCGTCAGCTAGCAGGCTTGGTTCCCTTGATGATCCTGCTGATATCAGCATACTTAAGTATCGGCCCTGCCATTGAAGGAACTTTCTCCTTATCACAAGGGACCATTTGGTTTGCGCTAGTCATCAGCTCCATAAGCATCCTGGTTTACGGTGCATTCTTATTCAAAATCATGCCGAAAATCTTTCATTCTAAATGGGGTTACGTGATATTTTTCGGGATCTCCGTAATCGTAACCGGAATAATGGTAGCAATGATGTTATGGTACAAAACACAGGAGTTCGAAGAGATCTTCGTCGCAACGCCAGCGCAAAACAACCTGATCATAGTCCTGTGTGCAGCCATTTTCATCGGTGCAGCTCTCTATACCAAAACCTGGTTCACGGTATTGATTCCTTTATTCCTCTCCATGGGTCCCATTGCGACAAGATTCGTACCAGAAGAAGCAAACAATGACCCGCTATACATCACGATCACCATCATCGCCTTCGTACTAGCATCATCTGTGGCCATAGCCATCTTTATTTTTCAGAGCAAGAAAGATCGAAAAAAGGTTTAACTACCACGAAAGGAGCTCAACTAAGTTAAGCTCCTTTCTGTTTTCACTGAATCTCATGATCAGGATAAATCAATTCATGGTCGACAAAAATCCGGCACTCTACGGTGATCGCACCACCAAGGCTGACCTTGATAATCTGGTCTTCACCTTGATTATTCCTGATTACCCCGTTCAACGTCGCCCGATCAAAAGCAAACCCCAGATTCTGATCCTGTAATTTTCCGTCTACATACAGCTTCTCCCCGCTAAACCACGTATTCTCCACTTGTATATGATGGCCACCGTATGTAACTTCAAACACTTTCTTCATTTCCATCCCCCTATCCTTTCTTTTTATACGAATAGGGAGTTCATAAGTTCCATGAAAAGCCTCCAACTGGAAAAAATCAGCGAAAATTTCCAAGTCGCTAATAAAAATCGATTTTCGCGAGTAAACCGCTCATTTTCGCTAATAAAATCAATTTTTCGCTAATAAATCTCTCATTTTCGCCAATAAAAATATTCTTTCGCCCATAAACAAGACAGGCAGTTGAATGCTGTTATGTGTAAACGATTTAAACCCAATTTCTAAGTAAAATTACACTGTCTGCTTCATTTTTTTCAAAAATCACTCATAAAAAACACTAATTCAATACGGTCTGGACCGGCTTTTCACCCTAACAAAGGGACATGAGAACCGCCCCATGTCCCACCATCTAACTATTTAATCCGGCTGTACAACATTATCAATCTCAGACCAATCGAATGTCCCTTCGCGTATCTTTTCACGCCGGTCTTTTGTGATGATATCGGTTGGGCGTCCGCCTTTTGGCCAGTCTTTATCATGCCCTTCCCAAACAGGTCGCTCATGGGAGAGGATAAAAGCTGCGAGATCTGCCGCTTCTTGGTCCGTCAGGGTTCCACCGTTTGGCGGCATATTATTCTGAATATACCCGACGATTTTTGACATCCGGTTCATCCCCGCACCATCATTGAAGGAATTGTCCCCCCATAAAGCCGGGCCCACAGTAGAGCCTTTTCCTTCACCATTTTGTCCGTGACAGGAGATACAGGTTTTTTCAGTGTAGAGCTTTTCACCATTTTCGATACTTGGCAGCGGAATCTCTTTCATCGTGTTCTGCATTCTCCATGGAAGCTCCGCGCCAACTTCGATGCCATTAGAAATATAAGTCAGGTAAGACATCATTGCCCGCATTTCCTTACTGTCTTCAGCAATCATTTTACCGTTCATGCTGCGCACCATGCATCCGTTAATTCGATCCTCCAGTGTAAAAACTTCCCCTTCCCTAGGGCGATATTGCGGGAATTGAGTCGTCACTCCCACCATCGATGAGGATTGGGCCAGCCCGGCATCTGCATGGCAGCTTGAACAGGATAGCTGATTTCCTACGTATTCATCCAAAACGGTATCCGTTTCATGGAAAACCTTCTGGCCATATTCAATATACTCAGTCATCGGGTTTTTCGGATCCAGGTCCTCCATTGAAGGAGGATTATAGGCAATTTCACCATCTGCCTGATTCCCGTCTTCCTTATTGCTGTCATCCGCCTGCTGATTCGTATTTCCCCCCGCATTCTTGCTTTGCGCTTCTTCCGGGTCCTTATTGGCACTGTCATTACTGCAAGCTGCAAAAATAAACATAATGGCAATCATCAAAAAGCCCAACCATTTAAACTTGCGCATCTTCTCAACTCCTAAGTTCATTTGATACCATTAGCTTCTTTTTTCAACCTCATTTTTATTCATCAGGAACGAGACAGCAAACTGATTCATAAAAAAGACAAGCTGTTCGATGAGTTTAACTCCTGAGGTCAAATTCGAACCAGAATATTACTTGGCGGCATTTTACGGAGGGACAGCGGACGGACTTCCGATTATCGGGGTGTATGATGAGTATCCGAGTAGCTACTTCCTTTTGGCGTTTGCGACAACGGAACGGTATACAGCCAGGTGCTGGCGAAAATCATTGCCGAAGACATTGTAACAGGAAGCAGCCCCAACCTTGAGCTGTATTTGCGGAACAGGCCGCATACTGACAAATGCTAAAAAAAGAGGAAGATCAGTAATCATAAGCAAGCAGTTACGAGTAAACCAAAATAAAGATGGCTCCTCTATCATCCAGAGGAGCCATCTTTATTTTTAAAATGCAGAGGTCCAACCGCCATCGACGGTGAGAACGGTTCCGTTCACAAAGCTGGACTCTTCACTTGCCAGGAACAGGGCAGCTTGTGCGATTTCTTCCGGCTTACCGGCACGAGGAGACAATGAATGGGCCATGCCTGCACGTGACATGCCGAATTCATTGATGTTCGTCATGCTTGAGCCAATATTGGTCTCAACCGCACCCGGTGCAATTGCATTGCAGCGAATGCCTTTTTGCGCATACATGAAACCCGTATTCTTGGTTAACCCAATCACCGCATGCTTGGATGCGCCGTATGCTGCTCCCGCATGAGCTCCGCTGAAGCCGCCAGTGGAAGCAACATTGATGATAATCCCCTTTTCCTTCTCCAGAAAAATCGGGATCGCTTTCCGCATTGCGCGCATAACGCCTTTCGTGTTTACTTCGAAAATTTTGTCCCATTTTTCATCAGCAATGTCACCAACCGGCTCAAACCCATCCATAATGCCGGCATTGTTCACAAGGATATCCAGCGTTCCAAACTCCTGAACCGCTGTATCGACCATATTCTCCACATCAGCCAATTCAGCCACATTCACCTTCAGAGCCTTAGCAGTTCCACCGCTTTCGGCAATCCCCTTTGCTACCACTTCAGCACCTTCACTATTAAAGTCAGCGAGAAGAACCTTCGCCCCTTCACGAGCATAAAGCTCCGCTATCGCCTTCCCCATACCAGATGCCGCACCCGTTACAACCGCCACTTTTCCATCCAATTTCATACGAATTACCTCCCTTGTCATATAAAAAAAGTTTCTATACACTACCTATTATAAATTACCTCCTGGAAGCTATCTTAACCGTTTTGTGAATAATTAGTTAATTTAAGAAATTAAAAAAGAAGCATTGGGCAGCACCTTCCACCCAATACTTCCTTCCCACCCAACCGGTATCTCAATCTTTTGATTGTAGTTTTTCTCATAATGGATCCCTTCGATCAGCAGATTCTCTGGCATGACGAACAATATTCATCCCCTCACCCCACTCCTATGTTAGAGTCGTAACTATGTAAAAAAGTTCATTTTTTTTAAAAAATTCCTGTAGAGCTAAACTGAAGTAATGAAAACACACTTATAAATTGATTATATATTGGATTAAAGGAGGAAATAATACCAGGGAGGTGAAAACATGGATAAAGATAAAATACAGCTTACGTCTTCTGAGATTGGAAGCTTGTGGGGCGAATATGTAAACGGAACAATGATCGATGCAGTAAATAGATATATGTTCACCATAATCGAAGATGAAGCGATTAAAGCGATTTTTGAGGATGCCATTTCGAAATTCGACCGCCAAAAGAAGCAATTGGTTACATTTCTAGAGAATGAAGGATTCCCGGTTCCCGTCGGATTTAGTGAAGCTGATATCAATAAAGGGGCAAAGAGATTGTTCTCCGACATCTTTTGCCTGAATTATTTACATATCATGACAATTCATGGATTGACTGGCCATAACACCGCATTAGGCGTTTCTGTCAGAAAAGACTTACGGGATTTTTACGATTCATGCGATAACGATGGAAAAGAGATGTACCACAACACAATTGAACTATTGCTTGAAAAAGGCAGTTTTCAAAGAGATCCTTTATTTTATCCTAAGAAGGCCCCTGAATTTATTGAAAGTGATGATTTTACAGATGGGATTTTCGGTAAAGGCAGGAGCCTATCTGCCACAGAAATTATCAGCATTTCCTTCAACATCAAAAAGAATATTATGGCTAAGACTCTGTCGATTGCTTTTGGCCAGGTTGCTCACTCCAAGGAAGTAAGAAAATTCTTATCGGATTCTGAGAAGACAGCTGACCAGCAAATTCAGGCTTTTGCAAAAATCATGCACGAAGATAATCTGCCAGTCCCCCGGTCATGGGAAACAGAAGTCACAACATCGAAGGAAGCTCCTTTTTCAGACAAGCTGATGATGTATCATACCGGCTTCTTATTCCAGGCTGCCCAAGTATATCATGGCACAGGCCTGGCCTCCGCCATGCGCACCGATCTTATCAGAACATATGAAACCATCGTTCTCAAAAACCTGATGGTGACAAAGAAATGGTTCGATATTATGACAAAAAATAAATGGCTGGAACAACCACCGCTTGCTCCAAACCGAAAAGAACTCGCAGATGGGAACTAAAAGCTGAAACGTCCTTCCGCAGATGGAGGGACGTTTTTATTTCGCTTACTTTCGCTTAGCTATAAAACGCAAATAAAACATAAAGAGAACAATCAAGACCATCGCATAAAACGATACGGAACGATACCAGACATTCTTCAACTCAGTCCAAAAACTCATGCCGCCCTGTTCTGGGGGCAGAACCGAATAAACCGATACTTCAACATAGAACAGACCAAGGAAAAATAAGAATAAAGGAACAGATATAACCCAAACTAAACGATTGCGATGGAACTCATCAAATGCCTCCTTTTTTTCAACTGAGTACTTGAATTCACCCGCATTTATTGAAATTCAACAAAAAAGGTGCAATCCTCCAACTCAAATTAATGAGAGCATTCACTAAACCAAATGAAGCTCCCGTTGAGTCATTTTCCTTCTAATTTCAATGCTTACCTCGTACCCCTGTTTCGGCTTAACTTACCACAAAAAACGCCAAGAGCTTCATAAGCTCTTAGCGTATCCGCTATACTTTCCTCTTTCTAAAAACCAACACAATTAACAGGCTGATTGAGATCAGCACTAGAATGATATAAATAAACTGAGAGTACACATCTATATACGCAACAATTTCTCCCCAGGAAGCTCCGACAGTTGCACCTAAGTAAACAAGGACTGAATTCCAGATCAACGTACCAATTGTTGTAAACAGCAGGAATGTTCTAAATGCCATTCCTGATATGCCAGCGGGAATGGAAATCAGACTCCGAAGCAATGGAATAACACGGCAAAATAAAACCGTCCATGCCCCATATCGGTCAAACCAGGAATCTGCTTTGTAAATATCATTTTTGGTTACCCGAAGAAGATAGCCCCATTTATCAACAATCCTCCCCAACTTTTCCACGCCCAACTGTCTCCCTAGTCCATATAGCAATACAGCCCCCACCAGTGATCCCACGGTGGAAGAAAGGATGACGCCCGCAATACTAAGATCCGTAGAAGCAGTCATAAATCCAGCAAAAGTTAAAATTACTTCGGATGGTATTGGAGGAAAGATGTTCTCAAGTGCAATCAAGAACATGACACCCGCATAGCCAAATTCCTCCATGATCCCAATTAACCATTTTTCCATGTCATTCTCCTTAAGTTTAATAATCCTTCAATAAAGAAAAAACCTTTACCATATTTCCGGCAAAGGTTTTTCAGACAAAAAAGACCCTTACCGCTAATATGGTAAAGGTCTTGCTAACAACAATGGTTGCCAACAAAGCCGAGAGTCATGAACTCCGTAATGACGACCTTGCTGTAAAAGCTACTCCCCTTTAGGAGTATTCAATTATTAAGTAAATATTAAATGCGTATGCAAAGCTTGTCAACAAATAATTGGATGCCCATCGGACATTCTCTTCCCCTGATTTTATAAGCTTCCATCTTGTGTCGCCTTTACTTCATCTTAGCCAGCTTATTGGTGATTTCCGCGATTTCCTTCTCGACCTCGTAAAGATTCTTCTGCATCCGGTCCCTGCGAGCTGTTAGCACGCTAAGCTGTTCTTTCAATTCCTCTTTAGATCCGCTCATTCCATCGTCCTCCATGATCTGTTTTTAGATAGGAAAAAGGACTTCCCCAGAATATTATGTACAGTTGGTAGGGCTCTAAGTATTGAAATGAACATTTGGTAAATCATCACTTATCTCAAGAACGGACAACAAAAAATAAGTAGGAAACCAAAACACCGACCCATTGGACCGTGGCAAATAAAAAAATCGTTTCCGTACTGTAGTTTGGGTCGCTTAAAAGCATGAGCATGAGAAAAGGTATCATCATGATGGATAAAATCCCGGCTACCAACAGGCTTTTCGCTAGTATACTCACTTGATATTCGTCGTATTGCTTCATCCTTTTTACAAGAATAAGAACGATAATCACAATCGTTAATCCGATGATTAAGTAGCCAATGTATTTCATATTCCCTGTCTTTAAAAAGTCGGACCATCCATTCCAAAAATCCGAGTTCAGCGTTTTACCATGCGAAAGCATACTTGTAAATTCCATATGACCAGCAGTAAAAATAAAAAAGAATGAATAGATGGCAGACATGAAACCAATGAAAATGATATTAATGGCGGGGTGTTTCAGTATACTCACTTTCGCTCACTCTCCTCAAATTCAAATAAATCCTCAATCGTCATATTAAAAAATTTCGCTAAATCATAGGCCAGCCAGATGGAAGGATCGAATTTATTCTTTTCAATCGCATTGATCGCCTGGCGCGACACATTTACCTTTTCACCCAGTTGCGCTTGGGTCAGGCCGAATTGTTCCCTATAGTGTTTGACTTTGTTTTTCAAGATGAATACCTCTCCTCATGTAAGGTTAACCTTACATATAAATTACAAGTATTTCCTTTTAGTGTCAAGTAAACCTTACACCTATCTTCAAAAGAAAAATGCTTTCCCTCATGGAAAAGCATCACTTTACCTTTTGTTAATTCTTTTTATCTTTTCATTTTCAATCATTATTTTCCCGAAGAAACCTGCTACTTCAAGGTCTAATTGATAGGAAGGATCTTCAAAATTTCTATAGGTATTATTTATTTTTGTAATGAAAATTCCTGGTGCATAGCCTCCACGTACTGAGTTCATTAAAATTTTTTCATTACCTTCTTCTATTTGAAAAGCTCCGCATTGTTCATCCAGGCACTGCACCTCATAAGTATCTTCCATCCAAATCGCAAAATCAGCTTCATTCGGCTTATTTATGATCGCGATTACAGCAGCAATCATAACAACCGCCAATAGTATCAGCCACTTTCCGCTTCCTCATACCATCCCTCCCCACTTTGCTGGATTACCTAATGGCATTCGTATTAAAAAAGCGATAGAAGCTAAAATACAGCTCTATCGCCCAAAGACTAATCCAGGATTCTCATGTTAGTTTATGTTGCCTCGGTGGTAATTGTTGCCCTTTTCCGTGCTCTTAAGAACCGGACAAGATTCAAGACGATTGTTTTTGAGACCGCATAAGTTGGAACGGCTAACACCATCCCCAGTACGCCAGCCAAATTTCCAGCTGCCAGTAAAATAATGATAATCGTTGCCGGATGAGTATCCAGGGTTTTACCAAGGATAAGCGGCGACAGCAAGTTCCCTTCGATTTGCTGGGCCGCAAGGATGACGATGACCACCAGCAAAGCTTTTGTCGGTGAATCGAAGAACCCAACCAGTACGGCTGGAGCTCCGCCAATAATCGGTCCAACATAAGGAATGATGTTTGTGAATGCGACGATTAACGCCATAATCAAGGCATAGCGCAAATCAATGATCAAGTACCCGATAAAAGCCAAAATCCCAACCGCAGAGGCGACTGTCACCTGACCCTGTATATAGGCGGAAAGTGTTTCGCCCGTCTCCTTCAGGATTTTCAGCCCTTCATCACGATAATCTTTCGGTATGAACTTTGACACAGCTTGCGGGAACCTGTGCCCATCCTTGAACATGTAAAACAATAGAAACGGCACTGTTACCAGGATGATCGCGATATTGGTGACAATTCCGAGGAATCCTCTCAATCCATTCGTCAGCTTGTTCGGCAAAGTATTCGCATACTCAATCAATCGCTCCTGAACCGTATCAATCATTTCCCGCTGCTCATCCCTGAAGCTTTTAAACTCTGAAGACTGTACAACATCGTAAAAATACTCCGTCGTTTTATCCGCGAAAACAGGAAGATCATTCGCAAGCTCTGTCGCCTGCTTGGAAACAGCTGGAACCAGATTCCCAATCGCCAGAACCAAAAGCGCCCCGAACACCACATAAATGATCAAGATAGCGATCACGCGCGGCACTTTCTTCCGTTGCAGAAAATCAACCACCGGATTCAGCAGGAAATAAAGGAAGCCCGTGATCAGAATCGGAAAGAACACCGTCGAGATGAAAATCCCGATTGGCTCAAACATAAAGGAAATCTTTGTAGAAACATAAATAATGGTCAATATAAGCAAAATTTGAATCAGCCAAAACTGTACTCTCGATTTTTTCAAAATATGTACCCTCTTGCTTTAGATTATTTTGGTAAAAGTATACCAAAATTTCAGGTTAAAAGATAATGTTTTCCAAACCAGAAATCCCGCTCATGCCACCTTTGCTCCCTCACCTAACCTCTTACTTAAAAACGAAAAACAAATTGGCGTTATGATTGTCAACGCGCCAATGGCCAGGGTGGCTCACCATAGTCCTGCTTCTGACAGCTTTCCTTCGTTTGACGCCAAACCTGTCTTAAGTTCGCCTTTCTTCTGACAGCTTTTCTTCATTTGACACCAAACCTGTCTTAAGTTCGCCTTTCTTTTGACAGCTTTTCCCCGTTTGACGCCAAACCTGTCTTAAGTTCGCCTTTCTTTTGACAGCTTTTCTTCATTTGACGCCAAACCTGTCTTAAGTTCGCCTTTCTTTTGACAGCTTTTCTTCATTTGACGCCAAACCTGTCTTAAGTTCGCCTTTCTTTTGACAGCTTTTCTGCGATTGGCATCAAACCTGTCTTAAGTTCGCCTTTCTTTTGACAGCTTTTCTGCGATTGGCATCAAACCTGTCTTAAGTTCGCCTTTCTTTTGACAGCTTTTCCCCGTTTGGCATCAAACCTGTCTTAAGTTCGCCTTTCTTTTGACAGCTTTTCTCCGTTTGGCACCAAACCTGTCTTAAGTTCGCCTTTCTTTTGACAGCTTTTCTGCGATTGGCATCAAACCTGTCTTAAGTTCGCCTTTCTTTTGACAGCTTTTCCCCGTTTGGCATCAAACCTGTCTTAAGTTCGCCTTTCTTTTGACAGCTTTTCTCCGTTTGGCACCAAACCTGTCTTAAGTTCGCCTTTCTTTTGACAGCTTTTCTGCGATTGGCATCAAACCTGTCTTAAGTTCGCCTTTCTTTTGACAGCTTTTCCCCGTTTGGCATCAAACCTGTCTTAAGTTCGCCTTTCTTTTGACAGCTTTTCTCCGTTTGGCACCAAACCTGTCTTAAGTTCGCCTTTCTTTTGACAGCTTTTCTTCATTTGACACCAAACCTGTCTTAAGTTGAGCTTTTTTTTGACAGCTTTACGGCAATCATTGCCAAACCTGTCACGATTTCCTCTTTTTCTTGACAGCTTTATCTCTCCAGCAATCAAACCTGTCACGATTTCTTCTCTTTCTTGACAACTTTACCCCGCCAGCAACCAAACCTGTCACGAATCCCTCTCTTTCTTGACAGCTTTACCCCGCCAGCAACCAAACCTGTCACGATTCCTTCTCTTTCTTGACAGCTTTACCCCGCCAGCAACCAAACCTGTCACGAATCCCTCTTTTTCTTGACAGCTTTACCCCGCCAGCAACCAAACCTGTCACGATTTCCTCTTTTTCTTGACAGCTTTACCCCGCCAGCAACCAAACCTGTCACAATTCCTTCTCTTTCTTAACAGCTTTATCTCTCCAGTAACCAAACCTGTCACGATTCCTTCTCTACTTTGACAGCATTACCCCGGCAGCACTCAAACCCGTTATAACCTCAACTATCCATCCACCCTGCGCTCAAAAAAATAACCGCCCCGAGGTCTTTTGTCCCCCCGAGCGGTTACACCAACTAAGCTTTTACTTTGACCGTTATCTTTACCGACTGGAACTCCGCCTGTTTCGAGTGTAGCATTCCATGCATTACTGAACTTTTCACAGTTGTGATGTTATTTTACGTTTCACTCACCACAGGAACAGGTTCTCCTGCTTCAAGCAGCACTTTGTCACGGCCTAAAAACACTGTAAGAATAAGGATGAATATACCCGTTCCGATTAGCAGCCATTCGATATCAATGAAATCCGCCATTGGACCGAAGACCAACATTCCAAGAGGCATCATTGAGGTTGAAATCATCCCCATGACGCCAAAAACTCTTCCTAAGTAATTCTCTTCGATTTTCTCCTGTAATAACACCGTAGTTGGCGTATTAAAGATTGGCATGGCAATTCCGAATAAAGCCATGAAAGCCAGGTATAGCCAGAAGATAGGAACAATCCCTAACGCTAAAGTACAGGCTCCCATAATAAAACCTGCGAATGCCATTGTCTTCACTTTATTTTTAAAGCCGCCCCATGTAGCGATGATTGCTCCACCTGCCATCATGCCAATTGAAAAGGCAATTTCGATTGCGGTCAGCTCCCAAACATCACCGCCAAAGCTGCGTGTAACCTGCAATGGCGTTAGGAACGCCGCAGGTGCCATGAGCGCGAGGAAAATGGCAAAAAGCAGAAAGAATCGCTTCAGAAACGCCTGACCGTTCACGTATTTGATCCCTTGTTTAAAATCGCTAAAGTAGCTGGTCGTTTGTTTTTCCGCTGCCTTTTCATGAACTGATATTTTTAAAAAGGCTAACAAAGTGACAATCGCGATTGCAGCCGTAATGACGTCGATAAAAAAGATGACCTCAAGTGAAGCCATTGCCAATAGAGCGGCACTGACCATTGGCGATACGAACATGATGACAGCTTGAATGCTTCCATTCGCACCGTTCACCTTTGTCAGTTTATCCTTTGGAACAATCTGCGGTAAAATAGCCCCGACCGCTGGCGTTTGAATTCCTGTTCCAAGAGCCCGAACCGCTGCCATGACAAACAGCAGCCAAACGGAGTCATACCCCATCAAAAAGAGAATGGCCAGAATCAACGTCGAGATAGCAATAAGGCCATCAGATAAAACAATCAATATTTTCCGATTATAGCGGTCCGCCCACACCCCTGCAACGGGTGACAATAAAAAGGTGGGAATGAACCCGCAAATGATGAACAGGGTCATCATTAAACCAGATTCCGTGGTCAAGGTGATATGCCACATGATCGCGTATTGAACCAGGGACGATCCAAATAAGGAAATCGTCTGGCTGCTCAAAAAGAGGATGATATTCTTTAACCAATCCTCCCTGAGATTTTCATTTCCCATGCCGAACACTCATTTCTTAATTTTTATATGATTTAGCCATTGCATCATACCACTTTATATATTCTATAATAAAGATAAAAATCAATAGGTACATAATACTTTATAGCCAAAGGAGTAAATTATGACAATCATAGATAAGTTGAATCTGACTAAGTATAGGAATCTGGCTGTTCTCAACCAACCAGGTGATTATGATCTTTTCGATGGTTATAACACCAAAATTTCCGAAGATCATGATGGTATTTTCATTTTCGTTCAGAGTATTGAGGATATGGTAGATCACACAAAAAGAATCATTAATGGGGAGAGCTTGCAAGAAAAAGGTTACTTATTTTTTGCTTACCCGAAAAAAGGGAACAAACGATATGAATCCTATGTACATAGAGATGAGATTTTCCCAGCCATGAAGGTTGGCGAAGACGGTTATGTGGAAAATAGCGATATTAAATTTTCGAGAATGGTCAGTATGGACGATGTGTTTACTGTCGTAGGATTAAAGCGTGAAAAAAAGCGAGCCCAGAAGTCAATAGCTGCAAGCCAGTGTGTGGCTGATTATGAGGCTCATGTCATAGACATAGAAAAACTGCTTGCGGACCATCCAACTGAACTTAAATTTTACAAAGAGCTGACACCTGGCTATCAAAAAGATTGGGCGCGTTATATTTTTTCGGCCAAGCAGCAAGCAACACGCGATAAACGCCAGGCACAGATGGTCGAGGTCTTATCGGAAGGGTATAAAACCATGGATCTATTCCGTCAGAAAAAGAAATAGAGTCGGGAGTATAGGATGAATATTATAGTTGATGACCTAACAGGTTCTGCAGTGGTTTCATTGATTGGAGAACATTTGCAAGGGATGGAGCTTCACTCCCCTCCCGAGAGCATCCATGCTCTGGGGCTTGATGAGTTAAAAAAACCTGAGATTACCTTTTGGACAATCTGGGAAGGCGAGCAATTAATGGGTTGTGGTGCATTGAAAGAGCTTGATTCCCAGCATGGCGAGCTTAAATCAATGAGAACCTCCAGCGCTCACCTCCGAAAAGGCGTCGCACAGGCAATGCTCGAACATATCATCACGGAAGCCAGGGAGCGCGGCTATTCAAGATTGAGCCTGGAAACTGGTTCGATGGAGGCATTCATCCCTGCAAGGAAGCTCTATGAAAAATACGGCTTTGTTTATTGCCCTCCATTTGGGAATTATTCGGAGGATCTCAATAGTGTATTTATGACTATGGAACTGTAAAGCAAAGGGCGGCTTCCTCTTGGATAGCCGCCCTTTTTTCCATTATGCTGGATTTACTTCTAGTTCTACTTTGATCTTGATATCTTTGCCGACTAGAACGCCGCCTGTTTCAAGTGGAGCATTCCATGTAAGGCCGAATTCTTCACGGTTTACTTTTGCTTCTGCTTCGAATCCGTAAACTTCCACGCCCCATGGGTTTGTGCCTTTGCCGCCGTATTCAACGTCGAATGTGACTGGCTTTGTTACGTCCTTGATTGTCAGGTCGCCAATTACTTTGTAATCATCGCCATCGCGAGTGATGCTTGTTGATTTGAAATCGATTGTTGGATAGTTTTCCACATCAAAGAAATCTGCTGATTTCAAGTGATTTTCGCGGTCCTCGTTGCGTGTGTCGATGCTTGCTACATCAATTTTGAATGCGATTGACGCTGTTGTTAAATCAGTCAGGTCTGCTGCTTCAACGTCAGCTGTATACGAACCGAAATTTCCCTTTACCTTTGATACCATCATGTGTTTCACTTCAAATCCAACTGCTGAGTGCGCCTGATCTACTGCAAATTTAGCCATTCTAAAATCCCCCTGTTTTGTTTTTATCTCGAATTCGAGATATTATCTCAAAAAAATAAATCTCAAAATCAATTATTTTTAATTCGAGATAAATTTATCATGAAATCGACTTCACTGTCAATACACTTTCCAGATATTTTTTCAGGATAAAAGTGTTTCGGCAATCTCCTGATGTTGAGCAACGTCCCAAATGATAAAGGACACAAGGAGGATCATATATAATACTACATACCATCTAAAATATTTCTTCGTTTTTAAAGGAGTAAAGAATAATGCAATAAAAACGGCAGCAAAAAGAGCAATGAGATAGATATTCACTTCCCATAATTGCTTCGCCTCATTAATCGGCAGCATGATTTCAAGCGCTTCCTGAGGTGTAACCTGCTTTTCGACCACTTGCTTATCCCAAAATCCCTCTTCCATTGTCATCAGCATATTCTCCTGGTCAAACTGATAATGAAAACCTAATGGATTGAAGTTCGTTCCCTTCGTAAAAAGCAAAAGCAAGGTCACCACTAGAAAATACATCACTAACGGGAAAAACCATTTATCGAATTTTATAATGGGTCTCCCTCCTTTTCTATAAGCCTAATGTCTGCGATCCTCCACTTTTCAGTCGAATCGTAAAAACCTTCACTCCTGGATATGACGAATTGGTAGTTATTCTCCAGGTCCTCAACGGTAAGATATGTAAGAACGATTTTATCCTTGTTGATATTAAATTCCTTAAGATTTAATACCACGCCAGGGCTCCAATCAAGATTACTATATTTGAAGTTAATATTGCATGGACAATTCCCCTCTTTATCCTTTGTGCCAAAACTTGTGAAATTTTGAAAGGCAATTAAGTCAGCGATCTTTTCAAAGTCCTCCACCGCTTTATAGGCTTCAACAACACTCATCGCATCCATGAAGTCCTCATATTGAACAGAGGCCTGTGATGACGCCACTTCTTCTTCAATGGTTGAAAGATTGACAGCCAAAGTATCGTTTTCAATTTTCAAGTCAGCCTCCACCTTCGACCGTCTTTCAATTTCTTCTTCTAAACTAGTAACTTTCCTTTCAAGTCGCCTTTGATCCTCCTCAAGCTTCGCTGCAGAATCTGCTGTTCTCGCATTATCCAAAAGAGCAAAGGCTGTGATGACCAATAAAATGATGAGGGCTGAGGTTCTAAAATTTTTCATTCGGTACAACTCCGTTTCAAATGAATTTAAAACTTAACAGTCACTTCCTCGGCGTCCTCCCAATTCGGGTTGACTCTCGGGAGATATTTCTTCAATTCATCTGCATAATCTTCTTCTTCCACCATGTTAAAAAGCTCGATTTTCACTTCCGTATCATCCTTTTTCACCAATCCCAGGTAACTGGATGATCCTCTCCAGTAATGGTAATAACCCTTAAGAGATTCAATCTCAACCGCCTGCTCCCCTGATTTGATCAGTCCATCCTCCACCGTAAAAACCACTTTTGGTTTGATAAAGTAAATCGCAGAACGGATGAAAATAGGCAAAAAGAACATGCACCCCAAGCCCACAGCTAACCAAATCAAGTCGATATAAAGAATTCCAAACAGCAGCGCCAGCAAACCCGGGATTGCAAAAACCGCTGACCCTAAAAATTTCACAATCAGTCTCTTTCTTTTCATCACTACTTTCATTTTATCTCGCCTTTCCACAGACATTTATAGGAAAATTATAAACTTGCAGACTAATATTTTCAAAAATTTACCACACCTGAATTATATCATTAGCTCTCCTGCAGTATACCTATAAAAAAGACCCGCCTTCATTTCGAAGGCGGACACTTTCATGGTCTTAACTCAAAATAATCCATCGTAGATGTCTCTTCAAACCCGCATGACTTATAAAGGTTAAGGGCGTTCGAGTTCTCGGCCGCTACCTGCAGCATGATCTCCTGGGCATTTGCTTCCCGCAGCTTTTCGATAGCCAGCAAAAGAAGCGCCCTGCCATAACCTTTTCGGCGGTGCTCCGGCAGCACACCGAGACCAAAGATAGCACCAAGCTTGGATGTCAACTGCAGATTTACTTTCCCGATGATCTGCCCTTCTTTTTCAACAAGATAAGAGGTCATCCCTCGCTTTTCCTCTTCCTCTGGCAAAATTATATCTTCCGGACTGATTTCTTCTTCCACCTGCAAAATCATATCTTCGGTACTAATTTCTTCTTCATTGTTAAAATAGATTGCATTCTGCCGTGCAATCTCGGCTGCGTCCGCGTTCGTCGCTTTCCTGAAAACAATTCCCGCCAGCTGGTCAGGATCAGCCACAAGGGCATCTTTTTTCAAAAACATCTCATATTCAGAATGCTTGTATTGCGCTCCAACTGCGACAATGAATTTCTGCCCCGCTTCCGAGTTACGGTCACTCAGCAGCAGTATGCTGCCAGAGCCCCTGCGCTTCCATTCAGCGATGACCAGCTCAAACAATTTGCTGAAAACACCCTGGCGGCGGTAATCCGGATCCACCATCCCGTTCACTTCCCATGGGCCGCCGAAGCTGCAAATCCCCGCATAGCCAATCAGCTTCTCCCCATCAAAGTACATGAATTCATTAATATCCTGAATACCCTCGCCGCTGTCATAGCTGACACCAAGCTTGTAATCAAGCTCCAGCTTCAATGCCGTCTGGTCAAGATCAATGCACCGCTCCTGAAGCTGGCTGATTAAATCATAATCCTCCTCTTCCATACTCTCTTTTAATTTGATCCACGGCTTCCCTATTCTCTTCACGGGCTACATCCCTTCTGTATAACATCCCCACAGAAAAGGAGGTAACCATCAAGACAAGCGGAATCACAAAACTGCGCTCCACCCCTTCAATGCTTCCAGCCACAATCATCCCCACCAGCATTAACCCAGCTATGATAAAGTAGATCAATGACATATCCTTCTTCTGTTTGGTTGTATATTTTATTCGCTTAAACATAGGTCCACACCTCTTTCTCCTATGAAAAATATAGCATCATCCACAACATAAAAAAATAGCTCCCAGTAAGACTGGAAGCCAATTTATTTTAAAGGGGGATGTTAAATCAAATTAAGCAGCGTTGCGTGCGGCGTCTTCTCCGCGCTTTAAAACTGTTTTGCGGATGAATGGTACAACCCAGCGGTCTAAACCGTATTTGCCAGCGTTGAAACCAGCGGCAAGGATGATGAATCCGAAGAAGATGTCAGTTGGGTTGTGAGATACTGTTCCGGCAAGGAAGAAGCTGAAGTTCATGACCAGGCCGAAGAACATTGCAGCAGTTGTCAGCGTTCCAAGGAGCAAACCAAGCCCAACAAGGAATTCCCCTAGTGGCACGATGAAGTTGAAAATTTCTACATTCGGAATCGCAAAGCTTTCAAGGAATGTAACATACCAGCTGTATACTGCGTTTCCGTCTGGACCTTTTACCGGATTGGCAACCGCATTTTTCAAGAAGCCACTAGCGTCGAAGCCATCACCAGTCAATTTACCCCAACCTGCAGTCATCCAGTTGTAACCTAGCCAAACCCTAATGACAGTCAATATACCAGCAGCAACATTGTTTTCTCTTAACCATTTTGCAAACATGTTCCTCACTCCAATAAGTTAATTAGTATTAGTACACTTATAAGATAACAAATAAATCTCGAAAATAGGGTTATTTGTGAATGAATTCACATTTCTATTGAAATGTTTTGAACAAATTATGTCTACACATAAAATCAGGGTTGAAAAAGCTCAATAACTAACCTACTACTCATCTCTTATTAGGAATTCTGAAAAAATACCTTCTCCCTGCATACTGCGCCAAATTCTAGCCATCATAAGGACGAATAACAACTAGACAAGGAGTGAATATAGTGAAAAAGTCATTCATTTTAGCAGGCTGTGCCGTTTTTACAATGAGCTTGTCTGGATGCGGAGCCAATAACAATGCCGCAGACAATAACCGTGACCAGCAGGTTGAGATTTCACAGGTCAGGCGCGGGCCGGCTACTGAAGGCAACAGGCTTCAACTGGCTGATCGTGCAGAACGCCAGGTAGAGCAGATGCCGGAAGTAGACGACGCACGAGTCATCATCTCCGAAAACGATGCCTATGTAGCGGTCAGACTTGCCGAAAATAACCTGGAGAACGATGGAAATGCAGAAATCAATGATGCATTGGATGGCAACGGCAGGACTTTTGCCAAGAATGGCCGTGTTGACCAGGATGATAGCACCGCTGGAAATGATGGAGTAATCGACGGCCACGGTGATGCAGGAAATGGCGACCGTCAAAACGCTGGCAACAAAAATGGCAACAATGTTTTTGACAATGATAATAATAACGGCAATGGAAACATGAATGGAATTGGCAACACAAACATGAATGGAAACGCAACTGGTAACACCATGAACGGCAATAATGGCCAGCTAGAGCTGCAGATTGAACAAAGAGTGCGCCAGGCCAATAACAGAATCAACAATGTATACGTTTCGGTCGACCGCAATGCATACGACAGAATGGGCACATTCGCAGACGATATCCGCACCGACAGAAACAGGGACGGCATGTTCGAAGACTTCCGTAATACAATGGACGGCTTCTTCGGAAGATAACACTTGAAAGCATAGGGTTGAATTCTAAACCTTTCCGTTTTATGGTGCACATCCTATAAATGACAATGAAAATGGCGTGTAAACTGACATCAGTTTTGACACGCCATTTTTCTAATTTATTGTGTTTTCGGATCCAAAATATAATGGTTATTATTCAACATAAACCAGCTAATAGGAGTCAAGAACTTCTTATTAAAATATTTGTTCTTCCGTGTTATACTTTTGGAGGCACGCCAAATAACCCTCCAAATACTGTTTGGAAGGTTTTTCATTAACTGTTTTATCTTGTTCATTAAGCCATATCTAGGAACTGCTCATTCCTTTTTAGGATTGCATAAATCCAGTGTAAAAGCTTGTTTACACAAGCTATCAGTGCTACTTTTGAAGGCTTTCCTTCATTTCGTTTCCGATCATAATACTCTTTTAGCTTCTTGTTCCTGGAGCTTCTTATACCGCATAAAACGGCCATATACAAAGCGTGCCGTAAACGGCTTGAACCTCGTTTAGTAATATGATTTATAGTAGCTGTAAACTTACCTGATGAATGGACACTTGGATCAATTCCAGCGTAAGCCACAAGTTTTTTAGGGTGATTAAACCGGTCAATTTCTCCGATTTCGGAAATGATCGTTGCCGCGATCTTTCCTCCTATACCGGGAATTGATTGGATTATCTTACATTCTTCAATTTCTTCTGCCAGGACATCTATCTCTGCCTCTATATTGGATAGGTGTTCTTGGTACTGAAGAAGCATAGAGATATACATATCCAAACTGAACAACTGACTTTGATACACACCTTGTTGGAAAGGATTTCGCTCAGCCGAAGCTATTAATTTAGCTACCCTCTCCCTGGCCCAACCTTCAGACCGTTTTATACGCATTCCCACAATTCGCTCCAGTATCTTTACTTCACCAGTCCTCAGAACATCTTCAGATGTAGGAAACTCCTTTAAAATCTGTAGAGAAACTTTTGAAAATAGATCTCCAAAGACTCCCCTATATTCCGGAAATACCTGGTCAAGAATTGTGTGGAATTGAAGTTTTGCCTGAATGTAAAGGTTCGAAACGGCTTCGTATTGCCTTGACAGTGTTCTTAAATTTAGTAGCCTTAGTCCTCGTTTCTTATAAGGCTCAAATTCTTCCTTGTAATACAAAACACAAAGTTGATATGCATCCACGGCATCCGTCTTTACCTTTCTAAGACTGGTTTTCTTGGCCTGATGAGAAATGATGGGGTTTACCAAGATATATAGATATTGACTCTCCTCCAGACATTGAATAATTGGTGTATGGTAATGACCTGTAGATTCAAGAATTACTGCTGGTCTAACGCCAGTCTTTCTTTCTATCTCTTTCAAAAAAGAGATGAAGGTATCTAAATCCTCCTTGATATGTTTTATCCTGAAGCTCTTTCCAAATGGCTTGTCTTTATCTAGAAATGCCTGAGCTTCACTTTCTCCTTTGGCCACATCCAGGCCAACTACTGGATTCAATGATTATCTCTCCCTTTGTTTACTCGCCAGTAACCCCAATACCTTCCTGTAGTTCCATAGCTTCGCTTGTTATACGAGATCAAAATTGTCCCAACCAGCCTCAAACATCATTCTACAAGTAGGGGGCGAACAGTTTATATTACGAGATCTAACTCCCACGCACCCGTACGTTCTACCCTGGCTACTGAAATAATAGGTCCTATAAAAAAAAGAGCCAACCAGTAAATACTGGTTAACTCTATAATACGAAGCACCCTTTAGTTTAAGTACATTATTTCACAATCTTTCGTGTGGAATCAGAACATAAAATATTTTTAAGTATCTTGGCTGGATTTCCTGCCACTTATTGTATTAGAGGGTACATCCTTCGTAACAACAGGACCAGCATAATTGAATAATCTCCAGTAATGACTCTCGGTAAGGTAACACAATAAAAAAACACGCTGAATTCATATTAAGCCGTTCTCTTTTGAGCTACCCGCATAGTAAAAAGCAAATATAAAAACAGTTATAAAAGCAGTGTGTTTCTCTTATGAAATCACACTGCTTTTCGCACGTTTACGAGGCAGTTTAGTTAATAAATTAGATAATTGCTAATAATATATGATTAGGCAATACATTAGGGAATGGCAGAAGGATGGTAAAAAAGTTGGATGAAATAAAAAAGCTGCCGATTTTTATAGATAATAAATCGGCAGCTTTTTTTTATTCAGTTTGAGCATTTTTTATTTTTTTTGTTCCCAATTTCTTTTCAAAAAGGATAATAATTGAAGGTAATACTAACAGTGTACTAATCAAGCAAAACATTGTATCTAATACTGTCGTAATTCCAAAGGCTTTTAACATGAGAAAATCAGAAAAGATAAGGGTACTAAATCCACCAATAACAGTTAAAGCAGATGCTGTAATCGCACGCCCAATTTTTGTCATAGCCGTTATCATAGCTTCTTGAGATTCTATTCCTTTTTCCCTTTCTTCCTGGTATCTTTCCATGAGCAGTATCGTAAATTCAGTTCCTATCCCTAAAATCAATGCACTAAGCACGGCAGTTAAAGGATTAATTGCGACATCTAAGAAGAACATCATTGCCGCAGACCAACCAATGACAAGTACGATAGGAACAATTGGATACAACGCTTGTTTTATTCGACGGTACAGGACAAGTAAACTTAAAAACACTGCTCCAATTCCTAAGAAAGTTGAGAAGTGGCGGTTATCAGTTAAAGTGCTAATGCTTTTAACTGCAAGAACCATCATACCGGTTGAAGTAACTTCTACACCTTCCGGTGATTGAATGTCATTTTCAATGGCTTCTATTAATTCTTTTTGCTGTTCCATCCCCATATTTTTCACACTAAAGGTAATCGAAGCCATTTTTTTGTCTTTTGTAATCATAGATGATTTCATTGCTTCTGGAAGAGATTCAATTAACTGATCAATTTGATCTTTATTAGATGGTGATTGACCATCATTCATCATCGCCATTGCAGATGCAATGCTTGTTGAAGATTCAATGGCATCGTATTTATTAAGCTGACTTTCCTCGAAGTTTTCCATCCATTGAAGCACTTCTGGTCTTGTTACATCTTCAGCTTCAACCATAAAATTCACTTCCATAGTTGAACCGATGGTATCTCGAATTTTATTTAAACCTATTAGTGCAGGTGAATCTTGTGGCATCAGTTTTTCTATATCTGTTTCCACTCTAAGGTTATCTTCAAATGTAAAACCACCAACTGATAGTCCAGTCGCTAATAATAAAATAATCAGAGGGTAGGCAACCACTTTTCTTGATAACCATCCTAGTGCTTTTTCTATCTTATTAGAATGCTGCTTCTTAACAGAATGACTTTTATTTCGATCACGAAGGTTTAAGATGGCAAACATCAAAAATAATTCAAGAATATAAATGACAAATACGCCAATAGCTAACATTTTACCAAAATCTTGAATCATTGGAACTTTAGAAACCAATAAGGTAATAAACCCTGCTGCCATTGTAATGACGGCAATACCTACGGCTGGTCCCATATGCTTAATGGAAGTAATAACAGCTTCTTTTGCATTGCCCGTTTTTGTGAATTCTTCGTCGTATCTATTATGGAATTGGATCGCAAAGTCCGCTCCAAGACCAATTAAGATAGGAAGGATTGCCATTGTTACCATACTTAGTGGAATTCCTAAATATCCCATTAAACCAAAGGTCCATACAATACCAAGAAGTACAATCGGTAAAGTTAATAAGCGCCATTTAACAGGGAAAACAATTAATAAAATTACTAACATAAGGACAACTGACAAACCAAGCATAACTGCCATATCTTTAGTCATGCTATCTTGTATGGCTTGTGTTAGTTTTGGTGTGCCTGATACAAGTGATTCTAGTCCGTTAATGTCTTTTTCCTTAAATGTATCTTCTACATCACTAACAGCTTGGTTCATATCATCAATGGTTAAATTTCCAGCTAATTTTATAACAATTACGGCGTGTTCCCCATTCTGCGGTAAAAGCTTATTAGCCATTTCTTGAGCATTACCATTTTCATCAAAAAGAACGGTTTTAACAAAAGCCTCGTTTGATAAAGAGGGTTCTCCCATTTCTTCCATTTGCTTCATTTGAGCGCCATACTGGGCTTCTATCTGTTGCATTACCTGTAATTTTGTTTCTTCTGCTACTTTTGCTTGAATTTCTTCCGAAGCACCTTGTTCTTTTGCTGTTTGAATAGCTTGGTTGACTGCTTCTTCAACTGTCTGATTAATTTGTTTTTGAAATGCTTCTTTCTGTTGTTGTGCTTTATCAACTGCCAATTCAACCATAGAAGCAGGGCTAAATACAGTATCGATTAAAGGATTTTTATTTAACTCTTTTTGTATGACGTTTATTTCATCAATTGACGAAAGAACATCTTCCTTGTCTCCGGATAACAATACAAAAATGGATTCACCGCCAAATTCTTTCTGAAAACGAAGATTATCTTGAAAAACAGGGTCATCTGATGGGATCATCATATCCTGACCTGTTTTAACTTCAATTTTAGTTGCCCCAATAACCATAATTACTGTCATTAAGATTATTAAAATAATGGATAATAATGATTTCTCTGTTGTCCATTTACTAATTGCTGAAAATAATGACTTCACGAATTATTCCCCTTTCTCCGAGAACGCTTTGTTTAGTAAATTCATAAACGTCTGCGTTTCTTCCTCTGTCCACTTACTAAAATAATGTTCTAAAACTTCATTTCTCTTTTGTGTGATATGGTTATATAATTTTTCGCCTTTTTCTGTGAAACTAATCCAAATAAGCCTTCTATCGGTAGTATCTCTTTCTCTGACGACATAATCTAATTTAGTCATCTTATCAATCAATAAAGAGGCAGCCCCAGTTGTAGTCCCTAGTTCGTTGACTATATCCTTTAAGTTACACTTTTTATCTTTAGCGATGGTTTGAAGTACGATAAATTGAGGAATTGTAATCTTTTCCTCAAATATTTCTTGTGTTTCCTTTCCAAGACTTCTTATCATATGCGAAATAAGATAATCGATTTTTTCATAATCAATTGGTTTATTAATCATAATAATTACCTCCCAAAAGTATCTTAGCATAAAAAGTTTAAAAATAAAACTATTTAATTTTAAAACTAATTTCAGGGAAAAATATAAATTTTGAGGACAAAAGAATGATTCATACAAAAGTTCATCTTAGTTGATTTCGTAATGCAAAATAATAATGAAGGGTTGTAAAATTTGATGATTAACTAAATAAAAACACCCATCTTTTTCAAAGTAACTGCTCCTTTACTTAAATAAAAAAGGTGCGATCTCCTTCTTGAAGATACGGCACCCGTTGGCGAAATAAGAATTTTTAGTTTCTACTCCTACATTGTATAAGGCTTTCTTTTTCAGAAATACCTTTTTCTACTGTAACTTTATTGATTTCAACACCCTTTTCTGGAGTATCAGTTAATGTGAAATGAATTCTATCATAGGGAATGTCACCATGATGTGAACCATAATTTAACGCACTTGCATAAACAATATGCCTACGAGTATCACCTTTTATTCTTTCGATGTCTATTCTTGGACACAATATAAAATCTGAATATTTTTGGTCAAGATAGTAATGGTATCCTGCATATAAAGTTTCTTCGAGCAATTCATTTTTGGGAACTCCATTCCAACCTACCAAGAATAATCCAACAAACACAATAATTATTTTATTCATAAACTATTACTACATCCATTTCAGCAGTTTTCCATATTGGATTTAAATCGAAATCGCTCAACTCTAATTCGTGAATAGATTTTTTCATGTAAAAACTCCTTGTGTTTTACAACAAGTTTTAACTTGTCGTTCTTTAAGTATTCTGCTCCTATAGCTTAATAAGGAATTCAACAAAAAAGTACATTAATCCTTCCTTGTCAACTCACACATTACTTTCACAAATTTTTAGTTTTTCCTTTTGAAAACCTTATTTCGTTCTATAACTGTACATCCATTATTCTGGAATGTTTTAAGCATTGGAATGTTGTTGTGACCAGTGCAGCCAATATAATGGGTGGCCATAAAGTCATTTTTCAATATTTCTAATGCTTGTTGATGAAGAAGTTTGCTTTTCCCCTTCCCTCTTTCGCTTGGAATGATTCCAAAATAAAATATTCTTCCTTCTTTTGAAGTCCCCGCTTCTATATGGGGCATAATTACTCCGATTGGATTTCCATTATCATAAGCAATAATACAAGATTTCTTATAGTTGGGCCCTAATTCTAGCTCTACACTTCGCATTTGTTCGTCAACATTTAGCGAAGAAGGTGCATTTAATGATCCTTTCATTGATTCCTCCCAAACCCTTTTAAACTCTGCTAACGAAAGTTCGTGCAAATCCTTTAGTAAGAACCCGTTTTCAACCTTAAATAAATCATCTAAAACCTTGTGAACAGTAACATTTTCATCATGTAACTTAAACCCATTTTCTATTAAAAGAGAGTCTACTTTTTTGTTGAATTTACTATTAACCAGTATATTTACATTTTTACAGTTCTTTATAAATGACTGACCCATCAGATATGTTATAAGTTCAATTAGCTCTTGATTCGCCAGACTTTTTGTATCTTCTATAGTTACAAAGTTTTCTCCTTTTACAATTTTTATTCTTGCCAATAAATTAAAATTGCTTTGTGAATTCTTTACCTCCATCTTTTCAGCCCCTAAAAGCACAAATATAAAAGCATGGGACCACAGATGATCCGCAGTCCCACTCTATCATTCATTATTCAAATTCGATTATATTCCTAACAAACAAGTGCTTACTTTTATAAACAATTAAACTGACCACTGCAAGCAGTATTCCTGAGATAATAAACACGATTCTTATTTCCAGTAAATCTGCTAACAGTCCCATAACAAGAGAACCAACGCCAAAGATTCCAGTACCGATAGCTCCTAACGAAGTATAAACCGTTGATAACTGTTCTTTTGTAACGCTGGTTTGTATCACTGTTTGTTGAGGTATGCCTTTAATTTGTCCAAAAATCCCTACAAAGAGCGACAATAGGAGTGCAGCGATTGGTATGCTGTTTAGGCTAAATAGTAATGTTACTAAGGAACTCAGGATTGAACCTATAAATATAAAGGTCCCCAATTTCTTTTCAATGATTGAAGAATATTTAATGCAGTAAACACTTCCTAAAATCAATCCTATAAAGAAGGCACCATTGATAAATCCCCACCACTGTCCACCAACCTCTAAAGCATCGTTAACGAACACAAGGAGTATGGCTGCTATCCAAACCGTTCCTGCGATTGTCTCAAAGAAGTCTAGCCAAGCAATCTTTTTTAATACTGGAGTGTTAGATAAATTTACCCATCCCTCTGTAATCTGTTCAAATTTCCCTTTAGCCTTAATTCTATTATCAGCTACACTTTCTAAAAGACTTAGCAAGATGCTTGCTACGATAAACAAACCTCCTGCTAACCAGACCAGTTGCTGTGAGCTCATAATAATTAAGAATAAACTCCCTATGAACCACATCACTGCTTGTATGATCTGCGTAACAGTTTCTGCAAGTCCATTGGCTTTAATTAATTGACTAGGCTTAACATAGTATGGAATTAATGTCTGTCTTATTGGATTTGCACATCCATCTAGTAAAGCAATCAATCCTATGATTGAGAAAATCAAATAATAATTTGATGTTGTAACTCCAACTAACATAAATCCCAGAATAAAAAGCAGAATAGTCTTTCCGATTTGCGATCCAGCCAATAACCATTTAAGATTTACTTTCCCCACCAAGAGTGGTGTCAACAGACTAGATATAAACATGGAAGATGTAATTGTAAATGGTACAAATGAAGAAGCGGTTGCCGAGCCTGTTAATTCAAAAATCGTACTAATAATACTGACCATATACAATACATCGCCAATATTAGCGAGTGATTGACCCAATAGTAATAAAGAAAAGTTTTTATTCAAGTTCATCATTTTATGTCCCCCAATTTCTGAAATGAATTTTACTTAAATAGGGAAACATTTAAATTGGATTGTTCATTAAATATTTACTCCTTTCATATATCTGATAAATCTGGGGGACTAGATTTATCACAAGATTTGTTTGTATCATCATTAAATGTTTATATGAACTTCAGTCATAATTAAGACATTTAAACACATTGAATTTGTAAAACTTATACTGCACACTCATATTTTAGAGGTTTAAATCCTATTCACCAAGTCTAAATTTCTATAAAACTGGCAAGAATACCTTCTAATATCCTAATTAAATAGGAGGGATTGGTTTGTTGTTATCAACTGCTTGGAAATCCTATGAAGCTGATAAACGTATAGAAGGCTTTTCACCTTATACTTTAAAAGCATATGGAATCCAAGCAAAGCTACTCATCGGTTATTTTAATGATCCGAATATCGATAGTTTCGACACAGAAGGATTAAAGAAATATCTTGTTACTCAAGGCAAGGATTTAAAACCCTCAAGTTTGGCCCACAGAATCCGGTTTCTTAAGTCATTGTTCCGCTGGTGTCACGAGGAAGGCCATATATCCATAAATCCAGCAGCAAAGATCAAGGAGCCTAAAGCGGGCAAGAGAATTCCAAAGTTTCTATCGGAAAGGGAGATTGAACTTTTGCGTGAAGCCTGTCTAAGTCCTATGGAAAAGGCACTTTTTGAATTTATGTTTTCAACTGGCTGCAGAATCGGTGAAATTGCTGCACTTGATCGCAATTGCATTAATTGGTCCAACCGTTCTGCCATCGTCAGGGGAAAGGGTGACAAGGAACGTGAAGTGTATTTTAATATTCGGGCAGAGTTATGGCTTAAGCGATACATTGATAGCCGCCAGGATAAAGATCCGGCCATTTTTGTAACAGATAGACAGCCACACAGGATGAGTATTGCCCAAATGAGGTATTACATTAAGAAAATCTCAGCGCGTGCCGGCATAGATAAGGAAATTCATCCCCACCAACTCCGACACAGCTATGCCACCCATTTATTGAATAATGGAGCCCCAGTTGAAGTTATCCAAAGCCTTTTGGGCCACGAGAAAAGTGAAACCACTCGAATATATGCCCAACTAAGCGGAAGGCTGAGACAGGAGTTTTACCAGAAATACTTCTAACAAAGCGAAGAAGCAACGCAAATTATGCGTTGCTTCTGTACTCTTGCACCCGTTAGCCATCCATGAAGCGCAAAAAATCGGCGCTTCACCACAGAGAATGAAAATGGTTCCGAACCGTCAATACTGATTCTACGGCTGGAAGAGGAAGGTCGCTGAACTATGGTGCGTTAGAGCCCATCCGTTAGTCTGACTCCACCGACCACGGTGCACCACTGACTGTAGCTCCCTTTAGGGAAGCACACATGGTAGATTAATCCTATTCTGGTTGATGCACCAGCCTCTATTTCAAGTTTGCCGTAGAAAGGATGTTTTCAATGGATGTAGTCATTGAAAGAGCTTGTGGTATGGATGTCCATAAGGATAACATTACTGCCTGTATCATCACCCCAAAAGGAAAGGAGATTCAAACATTCTCCACCAAAACTGTATTTCTATTACAATTGGTGGACTGGGTAAAACAACATGGCTGTACCCATGTGGCCATGGAAAGCACGAGCGTTTATTGGAAACCCATCGTGAATTTACTTGAAGCTGAGGACATAGAGTTTTTAGTGGTGAATGCCCAACATATGAAGGCCGTTCCAGGACGCAAGACAGATGTTAAGGATGCAGAATGGATTGCCAAACTGCTTCGACATGGACTACTTAAAGCAAGTTATATTCCCGACCGGAATCAAAGAGAGCTGCGCGAGCTGGTTCGCTATCGCCGTAGTATCATTGAAGAGCGAGCTAGACAACATAACCGAATCCAAAAGGTGTTGGAAGGCGCGAACATTAAGCTGGGTTCTGTTGTTTCGGATGTACTAGGTGTTTCGGCAAGAGATATGCTTGACGCAATCGCAGATGGAGAAGAAGATCCTGGGAAACTAGCAAACTTCGCTCGACGCACCATGAAAAAGAAGAAGGACGAACTTGAACTGGCCTTAAAAGGTTATATTAACTCCCATCAAAGATTAATGTTAAAAACCATTTTAGGCCATATTGACTTTCTTACTGAACAAATCGAGATGCTCGATCAAGAAGTCGCGACAAGAGTAAGCGTTCATCAAGAGGATGTAGAAATACTTGATTCCATTCCAGGCATTGCGACGCGGATGGCAGAACAGATCCTTTCTGAAATAGGAACGGATGTAAAAAATCAGTTCCCAACTGCAGCCCACATGTGTTCCTGGGCAGGTTTGGTTCCAGGACAGAATGAAAGTGCAGGGAAAAGGAAATCGGCCAAAACCAAAAAAGGAAACAAATATTTAAGGTCAGCGTTAACTGAAGCAGCTCATTCCGTAAGGGGATCCAAAAACTATCTCGGAGCACTGTATAGGCGTACAGCCTCACGAAAAGGCAAGAAACGTGCTGGAATCGTAGTCGCTCACGCCATGTTACGTATCTCTTATTATCTCTTAACACGGAAAGAAATGTATGTAGACTTAGGCGAAGACTACTTTGATAAGCAGAGACAACAATCTATTGTCAGGCATTCACTGAGACGACTAGAAAGCTTAGGATACATTGTTAAGTTAGAAGAACCTAAAGCATCTTAAACCAGTCCACTCAATTACCATAGATCAATGAATTTGGCGCTCTCCCTTTTTAAAAAACGAACGAGCTGCGTCTTCTTAAGTATTGCCTTTTTTACAGAATCGCAGAAGTTAATTTTCATGGTAGTTTAAGTACAAAACTTCACAATGTTTAATATTCTATGCAATCCACACGAAAACACTATTTTCTACCATTACTAATTCACCTTACATTCTTACTCTCATTATTCGATCTTGGTCGTGAAAGGCTATACAAATCGGAATGTTCATTTCGACTTTTTGACACACACCGGAAAACAAACAAACTGTTCTTGCAATTAAATATAATGTATTACCTAAAGCTTTATCTGTTGAATCGAACCCATTTTCTAAATAAATATCAGAGAATTCTTCAAGAGAGCCTCCATCAACCTCCTCAATCCAGTCACAAGCCCACTCGTCATCTTCTTCGAAGGGATCATTGTATTCATCACAAATGAAAAAGGTGCTGCTCCATCCATTATCCATATCATATTCAAAATAAATTACTTTAGCTGAACTCTTAGCAGCTAAATTCAAGGATTGGGAAATTCCATTCTCAACTGATTCCCGATACTCAGCCATATTTACTTTTTGAATTGTTATTGCTTCATCTTCTCCCGATTTATCAAGACATATTTCATAGTATTTTTTCTCGAAGGTAGCTAAATCACACTTTAATATGTCCTCCTGCATTTCTTCAAGATAATTAAAAATATCCAAATTGCACACCCTTTCTTCTTAAACTCTTCTCCCTCAATAAATGAAGCCAAAACGCCGATTTACTCATGTTTTCTTAGAATTTCATAGTCGTTTACCTTCCGGTAACTGGCTTTATAAATGGAGGATCTTCACTTGAAAGGATTTTTTTGGACAGAGTAAGAAAAAAGAGCTACAACCCACTAACCAGTTCCTTACAGAAAATGGTGGATGAGTAAAAATATAACCGCACTGGTGGATGTCCACATTTACTCATGGAGGTCAACCCTCCCATGCCTCACAGAGTCTTCGCTCTCAAATTCCTTCGTCCAACCTTTCCATGAGGTGGATGTCAGCCATGCTGCCCCACAGGGTCTTAGCCCGTAATTTAGTTGCTTTGCCGACTAATCCGTGCTTCAAATGTCTCCAAAATCTATAAAACCAGAACTACTATTCATCTAAACTAAAACAGAGTTACGCTGCCATTTCCGTCTTCTGGGCTAGTGCCAAATGAGGGATGTCCTTTAACATCTTTTCTTCATTAAACTCAAATTGCTTTTTACCAATACTAAAGAGGATCCGGATTAGTTTATTACACAAAGCGATCAGGGACTGCATCTTCTTTAATGGATTATCCGGACGTTGAGTATAGTACGCATGTAACGCCTTAAATGCCGTATTTTTGGCGACAAGAATCATACAAACCCTGAATAACAGGGCCCTTAGCTTCTTACGGCCCCTTTTTGTAATGGTCGTTTTTCCTTTGTGCTTACCCGATGTATTTTCTTTCAAGCTTAAACCGGCCAGCTTGATAATTTGCCTGGGATGATTATATTCGCCTAAATCTCCTACTTCAGCGAAGAAGCCGGCAATTGTATCCCTGCCCACACCTTTTATCGCTAACATTTGTTGTACACCTGGAATATCATTAAGCAGACCGTCAAGTCTTGCATCCAATTCTCCGAATTGTAACTGGATTAATTCATACTTAGCCAGAATGGTTTTTAGCTCAAGCCTGGCCATTTCAGCACCTTGTCGAAGTCCGATGGACTTACTGGCTGCCTGTTTTAACTCGCGAATCTTGTTTAATCCAACACTCCGTGATACGGATTTTCTCAAATGAACGAGTAGTTCTTCTTCGGTGAATACAGCTATTTCATGTGGCAAGGCATAGAGCTTTAAGAATTGTAAAGCAGCCTTACCTTCCCATTTCTTAAATACCTTGAGGAATTCCGGAAAATACCGGTCAATCCAGTTGTGTACCTGTCCTTGGACCGTTTGTAGGTCTTCAGTTAAAAGATCGCGAATTTTCTTTGCCACCCGGAGTTCTGCATAAACACCTTGCGGTATCGTAGGTTCTGCGTATCTTCCGTCCTTGACCAGCTGAGCTATGACCTTGGCATCTTTCACATCATTCTTCGTAGGTGAGTTATCATCCAACTCCTTGCTTTTCTTGACGTGCAAGGGGTTTACAGCGACAAATTTAATCCCGTTATCTTTTAAAATATGGGCCAAGTTAAACCAATAATGGCCTGTCGGCTCCATGCCAACCATCACTTTTTCCATACGCTGTTCTTTTTTAATTTCCGAAATCCATTTAAGAAAATGCTCAATTCCTTCTTTAGTATTTTCAAATTGACATGGAGATCCAAACTCTATTCCCCTAAAATCTTGAGCCCGTGCCACATGCTTGAATTTGGCAATATCGACTCCTATAATAAGAGTCTGAGAAGTTATTTGAGCAATCTTCTTATTCTGGTTATAATTCATTTTAAAGCCTCCTGGTATTTGAGATATCTGTCCTTTTTGCTGGCCAGCGTCAGGACTCTCTCATTCTACCAAGAGGTTATTTTTTTGTTCAAACACCATTTTCCTTCATTACAGGAATGCTGCCCCCGTTTGTTGAATAAGACTTTGGTTAATTAAAGGTTATCCAACTCGATAATTTAATGTTATTCCTTCAATTTTCATATTAAAAAATCCAGTCCTCTTCTTTAACATTATGGCTGTTCATAGCACTCTTTTTCGCGTCTTCTATTGTGTCGTAAACCTTATCACCAATAACTTCCCAATTTATGCCACAAGAAAAAAGATAACATTCAACACTACCATCATATCGGCAAATTGCAACAGCAGTTATATCGATTGTATCAATTAAATTTCTTTTATCATCAACGAACCCGATATACCCAAATGTATTTTCCAATGAATTTTTAGTAATATGGATTACACTTGCACCATCTAGTTCACTTGGAATCTCCATTTATAACCTCCTGTATTGCACCTTATCTAAGTTAACTATCCTGCACCGTTAGTGAAAGAAGCCAATTTTGTAATTTGGCCATCGCGAACGCTTTTAAGTATTCTTTCAATATCTCAATTTTTGATATTCATTCCAAATTAAATTTGAATTTAAAAAGGTTAGATCCCTTAGTTCCCATCCATTTTTCAGTAGTGTGAGTATTACTTGCATCCCGAAAAAATAGCCGGATTTGCCGAATTTCAAATTCTCATTCAACATAAAGTATTTTGCCATAAGAGATGGGGTTATTTTTTTCTCAAAATCGGTTTTAATATCTTGCTCAATTAAATGAATATTCTCTTTTAGACGATTGTATTGTTGATCATCTAAAAACAACATATTCTGAAGATTACTATGAGAAAAATCCATCTTATTCATAATCAAGGGAGTTAAAGTTGCAAGACCTTCTGCTATAATTAACTGCCCTACCGTCATATTATCTTCTAACAAGGAATCAAAACGCACCAGATGATTAAATTCGTGCTGTATTAATCTCTCAATATCAATATTTGAAAGTCTTTCCAAACCTAAATATAAAAATGGTCTGGATGCAGCAGGCAAGGCCGTTCCATCTATGTGTCCAAAACCGACCAACATATAAACATCAAATTCCTTTGTGAATTTAAAGTAATCACCAGACTTTTTCAGTACTTCAATTACCTCTGCTTGGTCTATAACTTGTGAACTTTTATTTGCCTGTTCAGCTAAAGAATACAAATCAATATGGGGAACTATATCCTGTTTTATTTTATTTATATCTGTCATATACAAATTAGCAAATATGGTATCGAATATTTCTTTGTACTCTTTGTAATAGTTCAGCCAAGCTTCCTCTTTGCTTTGGTTATTTTCCAAGTTTTTAATTACATTAAAAAAAGAGTTCAGCCCGTTGTGTAATTGCATCGTTCCTCCCCCTAAATATGCTATAGTCTTGTCCACTATCCTGCCTCGATAGTTGAATAAGGAATTCAACAAAAGGGAGATAAGCTACCCTGAATCATCGCTTATAAATAACCCTTCATCCTTATAACTTTCCCATCAACCTCTGGACCAACTTCTTCCATTCCCATTTTACGATAAAATTTAATCGCAGCAGCATTTGATGGGGAAACTCTCAGATGATACTCACTTACTTTGCTGTCTGCGAAAAATTGCAAAGCATAACTGTGCAATTCTTTTCCTCTGCCCTTCCCACGCATTTCGGGTATTAAATAATAAAGATTTACATAACCAATATTGTTACCTTCATACTCACGAACGGTTAATTCAAGTTGCCCGATATATTTACCGTCCTCCTCCACTAAAATAAAGCCTTTTGGAAAAGTTGATATTTTTTCATCTAACCAATGGAGATATTCTTTTTCATCACCGAACCCTGTAGTATCTCCAAAACTTACATAAAATGAATCTTTCCTAAATGCAACTACTGTATCTCGATGTTTCTTTATATCAATTTCTTCAAAATTCATTGTTAACACCCCTTGCAAATATCCAATTCCCTTATTCAACATTCCTCCCTCAATAAATGAAGCCAAAACGCCGATTTACTCATGTTTTCTTAGAATTTCATAGTCGTTTACCTTCCGGTAACTGGCTTTATAAATGGAGGATCTTCACTTGAAAGGATTTTTTTGGACAGAGTAAGAAAAAAGAGCTACAACCCACTAACCAGTTCCTTACAGAAAATGGTGGATGAGTAAAAATATAACCGCACTGGTGGATGTCCACATTTACTCATGGAGGTCAACCCTCCCATGCCTCACAGAGTCTTCGCTCTCAAATTCCTTCGTCCAACCTTTCCATGAGGTGGATGTCAGCCATGCTGCCCCACAGGGTCTTAGCCCGTAATTTAGTTGCTTTGCCGACTAATCCGTGCTTCAAATGTCTCCAAAATCTATAAAACCAGAACTACTATTCATCTAAACTAAAACAGAGTTACGCTGCCATTTCCGTCTTCTGGGCTAGTGCCAAATGAGGGATGTCCTTTAACATCTTTTCTTCATTAAACTCAAATTGCTTTTTACCAATACTAAAGAGGATCCGGATTAGTTTATTACACAAAGCGATCAGGGACTGCATCTTCTTTAATGGATTATCCGGACGTTGAGTATAGTACGCATGTAACGCCTTAAATGCCGTATTTTTGGCGACAAGAATCATACAAACCCTGAATAACAGGGCCCTTAGCTTCTTACGGCCCCTTTTTGTAATGGTCGTTTTTCCTTTGTGCTTACCCGATGTATTTTCTTTCAAGCTTAAACCGGCCAGCTTGATAATTTGCCTGGGATGATTATATTCGCCTAAATCTCCTACTTCAGCGAAGAAGCCGGCAATTGTATCCCTGCCCACACCTTTTATCGCTAACATTTGTTGTACACCTGGAATATCATTAAGCAGACCGTCAAGTCTTGCATCCAATTCTCCGAATTGTAACTGGATTAATTCATACTTAGCCAGAATGGTTTTTAGCTCAAGCCTGGCCATTTCAGCACCTTGTCGAAGTCCGATGGACTTACTGGCTGCCTGTTTTAACTCGCGAATCTTGTTTAATCCAACACTCCGTGATACGGATTTTCTCAAATGAACGAGTAGTTCTTCTTCGGTGAATACAGCTATTTCATGTGGCAAGGCATAGAGCTTTAAGAATTGTAAAGCAGCCTTACCTTCCCATTTCTTAAATACCTTGAGGAATTCCGGAAAATACCGGTCAATCCAGTTGTGTACCTGTCCTTGGACCGTTTGTAGGTCTTCAGTTAAAAGATCGCGAATTTTCTTTGCCACCCGGAGTTCTGCATAAACACCTTGCGGTATCGTAGGTTCTGCGTATCTTCCGTCCTTGACCAGCTGAGCTATGACCTTGGCATCTTTCACATCATTCTTCGTAGGTGAGTTATCATCCAACTCCTTGCTTTTCTTGACGTGCAAGGGGTTTACAGCGACAAATTTAATCCCGTTATCTTTTAAAATATGGGCCAAGTTAAACCAATAATGGCCTGTCGGCTCCATGCCAACCATCACTTTTTCCATACGCTGTTCTTTTTTAATTTCCGAAATCCATTTAAGAAAATGCTCAATTCCTTCTTTAGTATTTTCAAATTGACATGGAGATCCAAACTCTATTCCCCTAAAATCTTGAGCCCGTGCCACATGCTTGAATTTGGCAATATCGACTCCTATAATAAGAGTCTGAGAAGTTATTTGAGCAATCTTCTTATTCTGGTTATAATTCATTTTAAAGCCTCCTGGTATTTGAGATATCTGTCCTTTTTGCTGGCCAGCGTCAGGACTCTCTCATTCTACCAAGAGGTTATTTTTTTGTTCAAACACCATTTTCCTTCATTACAGGAATGCTGCCCCGTTTGTTCAATAAGGATTTCAACAAAAAGGTGCCTTAATCCTTCTGGATCAACGCACCCGTTCGTTGAAGATGGACTCATTAATCAGAAATAATGAGTCCATCTTCTGCAACTGGCCCCTGAACAATAGAAATTGGGTATTCAACCAATTCAAAGGATACTTTTTGGCCATGTTTTAGAACTCTGAATACATCAGGAAACTTTTCCGAATCAAGTAAAATAGAACTGTAATTTAGAAAAAAATCGCTGAAAGCAACAACTATTATAAAGTGCTTTTCGGCTTCTTGATTGATATTTTTTTTAATATGTTCCTTCCAGCTAACAACGCAAAATACAAAGAAATTGTGACTAGTAATATTGCATAAAAGTCTCGACTAGCAAGGTAAGTTGTTGAGTGAAGACCTTTTATAGTTAAGTGAGCAAACAGGTAGGAGATAGGCAATAGAATTATTTTTTCTAGTCCATTTCTTATTTTTTCATTCTTACGGAATATGGCCAATCCAATTCCACAAATAAGTAAAAATCCTATAGCAAACATCACATAGTAGCTTAAAACTAGCCGAGGTAACGTAATGATAGAACCATCCGTTATTGGATCTCCATAAATTAAAATATTTTCACTTCCATCGGTATTGTAATAATAGATTGAAGCGACCGTTTCTCCATTCGGGTTTAAGACAGTATTTTCTAGGTTGTTTTTGCTTATTTTATGTTGCCAAATCGTTTCCCATGTAGTTATATCATAGACATAACCTGAATTGTCTGCTGCGGGATATTGTTCTACATGGAATCCGGAGACTTCTTCACTAAAATTCAAAAGTACAGTTCCGTCATTCTTTTCAATGATTGAAACCGCATTTTCATTATAAGAAATGTATGCTGGCTCTGTCAGATAAGCCATTGTAACCACTGCAAAAACCAATGTTACCATGACTGAAAGAATAATCGTTTGCAGCTTTTCCCTTCGCAATGTATTTTGTATATTTCTTAAGGGAGCTATATCGGTATCTATTGGCAGTTCTTCAAGCGTCCTCATTTCTTCAAGTCGTTTTTTGCAGTTTTCACAAGAAGCTATATGTTCTTCAACGATATCTCTAGTATCTTGACTTGCCATATTCTCGACATATAAAGGCAGTATATCCCTAATCATATTACAACTAATTTTCATCGATAATCCTCCAATCGCGCTTTAATCTTTTCTCTAGCACGGTGATAAGTAACACAAGCCCAGTTATCACTTTTTGCATACAATTTGCCAATTTGCTTAAATGACAGTTCTCCAAATACACGGAGCGTAAAGACTTTTTTATATGGCTCTTTTAAATTCTGGATAATTTCATGTACCTTCATAGACGCTTGCGAAGTGGTTATTTCTTGTTCTACATTGTCTTCACTAGCTGATTCCGGAAGTGACTCTAAATCTACAAAGTTTTTTTTCTTACCCAAGTAAGAGTAATAACTGTTTTTGGCAATTTGGCATAACCAAACACGGATATCACTTTCCCCTCTGAAACTGTCTAGCGATGTTAGTGCCTTCATAAAAGTTTCCGAAGTAATATCTTCAGCGATATGCTTATCGCCAGACAAACTATACACATATAAAAATACATCTTTAAAGTATGTATTATAAATATCCTCAATCTGTGTCACCATCTCACCTCCTTACATATAAGACGCGATAAACTCCATTATCTTACAAAAATATAAGAAAAACCGTACAAAATACGTCCGGTCTTTTTTCTTCCACCATAATTATTGGAAATCCTGTAGTCGATACTCCTAAATCCCTTTATAATATTCAGGGACTATTTCTCCTCCACATTTTTCACACTGAAATCGGTTTAGTTTAAGTGAAATATATACAATCTTTATACTAACTAATCCTTATTGCCAAGCGATCTTTAACAATAGGGCCCGTTTGTTGAATAAGAAAAGCGCCCCTTTTCAATTTAAGCAAAATGGGAGACTCCACTCCCCTCAAACGATTTCGCGAAGAAAATGTCTGGATCGCGGAACACTGGAATCAATTGGAGAATCTATTTTCGGGAATATAAAAATGGCTGCCGGATTTCCCGGCAGCCAATTATATTAAATGGGGATTTAATTTAAGTTAAGCAGCGTTGCGTGTCGCTTCTTCTCCGCGTTTGAAAACTGTTTTGCGGATGAATGGGACAACCCAGCGGTCTAAACCGTATTTACCAGCGTTGTAGCCAGCGAACAGGATGATGAAGCCGAAGAAGATGTCAGTTGGGTTGTGAGATACTGTTCCAGCCAGGAAGAAGCTGAAGTTCATCACTAGGCCGAAGAACATCGCAGCAGTTGTCAGTGTACCAAGGATCAAACCAAGTCCGACTAAAAATTCGCCTAGCGGAACGATGAAGTTGAATATATCGACGTTCGGGATCGCGAAGCTTTCAAGGAAGTTCACGTACCAGCCGTATACCATGCTTCCGTCTGGACCTTTTACAGGATTCGCTACGGCGTTCTTCAAGTATCCAGATGCGTCGAACCCTCCAGTTAATTTACCCCATCCAGCAGTCATCCAGTTATATCCAAGCCATATTCTAATAACAGCCAATAGACCAGCAGCAACATTGTTTTCTCTTAACCATTTTGCAAACATGTTCTTCACTCCAATAAGTTATTTATTATTATTACACTATTAAGATATCAAATTTGAATCAAAAAAATACTGTGTTGTGACATTAGTCACAATTCTGTTGAAAAGCTTTGAACGAATTATGACAGAGGGGTTTTTCTTTGGCTTATTGGAGGTTGATTGTAAATTTCTAAATGCCTGTCTATACTAGAAACGAGTGAGATTTTTCAAATATCAGAAGATTCTATATAAAAAGGATGGTAGTGAATATGAAACTCGGTGCATTTTCTGTAAGCCTGACTGTAAAAGACATTGCAGCCTCAAAAATGTTTTACGAAAACCTTGGATTTCAAGCCCTTGGAGGAGACATCAGTCAAAACTGGCTGATTCTTAAGAATGAAAATTGCATTATCGGATTGTTCCAGGGGATGTTTGAAAAGAATATCCTTACCTTTAACCCGGGTTGGAATGAGAATGCCGAAAACCTGGAAAGCTTCACGGATGTTCGCGAACTACAAAAGCAGCTCAAAGGAAAAGGGATTAAGTTTTTGACTGAAGCAGATGAATCCGGAAAAGGTCCGGCTCATTTTACGATTGAAGACCCTGACGGCAATCAGATTCTAGTTGACCAACATAGATAATATTCAAACGAAAGGAGACCTCTTGATCCATGTACGAACTAAAAACAAAGGAAAACGACAATAATGTCATCGAGTTCATCGAAAACGTCGACAGCCCCAAAAAGCGTGAGGATGCTTACAGGTTATTGGATATTTTTACAGAAACGACCGGTTACCCTGCGAAAATGTGGGGACCTAGTATCATCGGGTTTGGATCCTATCATTACAAGTATGATTCCGGTCACGAAGGCGACGCGCCACTTGTAGGCTTCTCTCCTCGGAAAGCGAAAATCAGCCTGTATTTTGCCACCGGTGACACTGAAAGAGAGACATTGCTGGAGGAGTTCGGCAAGCATACCACTGGAAAAGCGTGTGTGTACATAAACAAAGTAGCTGATATTGATGTAGAAGTTTTAAAAGCATTAATCAATCAGTCTGTCACATTTTTAAAAGAAAGATATCCTACTACATAAGGAGACATGAAAATGGAATTAATAACAATCCCCGACCTTTCAGCCAGACCGTTTGGCTTCACAGTAGAGCGCAGCATGGCCTCTTCCCCTGATGTTCTTTATGCGGCATGGACAGAGAAGTTTGACGAATGGTTTGCTGCCCCCGGAACGCTGATCATGAAGGCTGAAGTCAATTCCCTATTTTTCTTCGAGACCGTCTTTAAAACAGAAGAAGATTCTGTTGAGCAGCGCCACCCGCATTACGGAAGATTTCTTCGGTTGATCCCGGACCGCCTGATTGAATTCACCTGGGTAACAGGTGCTGGAGGAACTGAGGGTGCCGAAACCGTGGTGATCATCGAACTTGAACCAAGGGAGAATGGAACTCACCTGAGCCTGACTCACAAAGGATTTCCTCACGAATTATC
Organism: Mesobacillus jeotgali; assembly: GCF_031759225.1. Classification (NCBI taxonomy): domain Bacteria; kingdom Bacillati; phylum Bacillota; class Bacilli; order Caryophanales; family Bacillaceae; genus Mesobacillus; species Mesobacillus jeotgali. The sequence goes on along the minus strand of NZ_CP134494.1, from coordinate 445,435 downwards.
CAAAAGCCGCCATGATTCAGCCTGGAAAATGATTCTCGAACACCTTGACCAGAAGATGATGGAAGAATAAATGGCTCTCGCTCTAGCTTCCCTTCTGAAATAAAAATGTAAATAACTGGACTCTTTAAAGTCATATTAAACGGGAATATAGATGTTCAAGAGGAGTTATTTTCGAATGGAGGGAAATGACAATGAAGAAATCGACCAAGAACTTTGTCCTGGCTTCCTTGCTGTCAGCTGGCGGCGCCGTGTTGCTGACAGCTGCTTATCGTAAAAGCCAACGGGACGCGATTCGTTTTCTTGAGGATACAGACATGAGAAACAGCGAGAAACTCGACCAAATGGAGAGTGTCGATGCGGGCATAGACCCAGCTGAAAGAGGTCTCACCCAGCTTGATTCCGCCATGCGCGCAGAATGGCAGGCCAACGGTTTCCCTCAGACCCATATGGAAATGGAAGAGCTAGCAAAGGAAACCGATGCTGAAAAAAATACAAACTACGCACCGACTATGTAAATTGAAAACCCACCTAGATACTGCGACCACTTAGACTGTGGACAAACTCACTAATAATGAGCTTGTTTGCAGTCTATTTGTTTTAGTGAATTAGCAATGGAGACACTTTTTCGCGCATGCTTTGAAAAATACGGTATCCATCAGCCTTATGGAGACACATTTTGACGCATGTTCTGAAAAATGCGGTATCCATCGGCCTTATGGAGACACATTTTGACGTGTGTTCTGAAGAAAGCGGCACCCATCGGCCCTATGGAGGCACATTTTCACGTGGCTTCTGAAGAAAGCAACTTCCATCGGTCTTATGGAGACACATTTTGACGCATGTTCTGAAAAATGCGGTATCCATCGGCCCTATGGAGACACATTATGACGCATGGTCTGAAGAAAGCAGCTTCCATCGACCTTATGGAGACACTTTTTCGCGCGTGCTCTGAAAAATGCGTTATCCATCGGCCTTATGGGGACACATTATGACGCATGTTTTGAAAAATGCGGTTCCCATCACCTTTATGGAGACACATAATGACGCATGACCTAAAAAACGAGGCTTCCATAACTGGAATCCATGCGCCGTCATTTCGACCATATACAAAAACCTCGCCAAATTCCCGCGAGGTTTTTGTTTACGCATTCTGCATAAGGGCTTTTTCTTTTTTTCCATGAAGAGTATAGTAGATAAAAACTCCGACGATGATCAGCGGCACCATTGCCATGTACAGCCCGCGATATCCGTAGTCTGGCACCATGTATCCAAGCAGGAACGGACCGACGCCTATTCCGATATCCATCATGATGAAGAAGGTCGAGGTGGCCAGGCCCATGCGATGCGGCGGTGTCATTTTGATAGCGACTGTCTGGGCGACAGATTGAAAGTTCCCGTATCCTAACCCGATGAGCGCAGCAGCAAGCAGGAACACAGCGCCTGAAGTCGCCTGGCTCAAGACCAACATCCCTAACGCAAAAGCAATCATGGCCGGATAAGCAACGAAATTCGCTCCTTTTGCATCCATCAATTTCCCCGTGAACGGACGTGAAAATAAGACGGCCATTGCGTAAACAAAGAAGTACATGCTTCCTGCCTCTGTCAGATTAGCTTCTTTCGCAAATGACGCGATAAAGGAAAGAGTCCCGGAATATGCGAGCGCAATGACGAACATAACGATCGAAACCGGCAATGCATTGGGCTCCAGGTACCTCGCCAAACTGAATCCACCGCTGTGGGCACCTTCTGCACTACTATCCACAACAGGTTCTTTTACCATGAAAGCAATCGGCAAACAAAGCATCCCAACTATGAGAGAAAAAATGAACATACTTTCGTAGCCAAATTGGCTGATCATCGGCAGACCGATCAGCGGACCAATTGCCGTCGATAAAATCACACTCAAGCTGAAATAGCTGATTCCTTCCCCTTTCCTGCTGGCAGGAACCACCTGCGCCACAATCGTTCCCGTGGCGGTGGACGCAAACCCAATCCCGACACCGTGGAGAAAACGGACAACTAGCAAGACATAAATATTGGAGGGGACCAGATAAAGTGCAGTAATCAAAACGAAAAACAATATCCCGCCGATCAACATCTTTTTGCTGCCGATCCTCGCAACCTCTTTGCCTCCATACAATCTGGCAAAAAGAACGCCGATAATGAAAATGCTCGAGGCAAGACCAGCCATGCTCGTTGACGCATCATAAGCATCGGTAGCATAGGAAGCCATCGTTACAATCAATAGATACATAGAAAGCATCATCACGAAATTCACAAGTGAAACCGAAATGAAATCCTTCGTCCATAATTTTTCTTTCTGCATACATCCACCTTCTAAGTTGTACAATATATTTCGAAATCCGAATTAATTATACCGCTTTTAAAAATGTATGTCTATGGAGGTGAACTTGCAAAAAAAGACTGAACCCTCATCGGATCCAGTCATGCACACTTATTTTGGCAGCAACACTTTATCAATGACGTGTATGACACCATTTGATGCCTCAACGTCAGGAGTTGTCACATTGGCATCATTTACTTGAACAGGATCAAGTGAGATCGTTACATTTTTCTTCGCAAGTGTCTGTGCCTGCATGCCTTCCTTCAAATCACCCGACATAACTTTGCCAGGAAGCACATGGTATAGCAGGATATCCTTCAGATCCTGTCTTGCTAACAACTCATCAGCTGTAATTCCTAGATCCTTCAAAAGCTTATTGAACGCTTCATCTGTCGGCGCGAAAACGGTGAACGGCCCTTCGCCTTTCAAGGTTTCAACCAGACCTGCTTTCTCGAGGGCAGCTGCGAGAATTTTAAAATTACCTGCAGCTACTGCCGTATCGACAATATCCTTTTTATTTCCTGGATTGCCAGCAGCAAAACCAGGGTTCGCAATTGACATGACCATCATCACTGCCAAAAGCATCACCGCAAACTTCTTCATCATGAGAAACACTCCTTTTTCCAATAGAGGCCTGTTTAACCTCTGTATTTTACAAAAGGTAGTATTCTCCATCATTGCAGTTTTATCCCCAGATTGTATTGACTGATTTCATATGCATCTTAGGCACTTGCTTCAAATATTCTTTTTGACCCTTAAAAAACACCTATATTACCTTTAACCTTCTAGTTAGCTCGTTTCGGGTTTATAGAATTTTTCTATATGACCTTTTGCTGCTTCCAGACTCGTTTTGGGCTTATAGAATTGTTCTTTGTGACCTTTTTTGCTTCGGAGCATCGTTTCGGGCTTATAGAATGTTTCTATAGGACCTTTTTCTGCTTCCAGACTCGTTTTGGGCTTATAGAATTGTTCTATATGACCTTTTGCTGCTCCCAGCCTCGTTTTGGGTTTATAGAATTTTTCTATGTGACCTTTTTTGCTTCGGAGCCTCGTTTTGGGCTTATAGAATTTTTCTATATGACCTTTTGCTGCTCCCAGACACGTTTTGGGCTTATAGAATTTTTCTATATGACCTTTTGCTGCTCCCAGCCTCGTTTTGGGCTTATAGAATTTTTCTATATGACCTTTTGCTGCTTCCAGACACGTTTCGGGTTTATAGAATTTTTCTATGTGACCTTTTTTGCTTCGGAGCCTCGTTTTTTGGGCTTATAGAATTTTTCTATATGACCTTTTGCTGCTTCCAGACTCGTTTTGGGCTTATAGAATTGTTCTATGTGACCTTTTGCTGCTCCCAGCCTCATTTTGGGCTTATAGAATGTTTCTTTATGACCTTTTGCTGCTTCCAGACTCGTTTTGGGCTTATAGAATTGTTCTATGTGACCTTTTGCTGCTCCCAGCCTCATTTTGGGCTTATAGAATGTTTCTATATGACCTTTTTACTGCTCCCAGACTCGTTTTGGGCTTATTGAATTTTTATATATGACCTTTTGCTGCTCCCAGCCTCGTTTCGGGCTTATAGAATGTTTCTTTATGACCTTTTGCTGCTCCCAGACTCGTTTTGGGCTTATAGGGTCTCCAAATCAACCCACCACATGATCAAGTTCTTGAAACTTCCTGCACCCCCATTCGTAAAATCACTATGAGCGTTTTTTGAAAGGGATGATATCTATGAACTTTGCGAAAGAGTGTCCTAAATGCGGCGGAACAGAGATTGGAAAAGGTAGACACGATGGATATGCTGTTATGCGTCCTGAGAATAAGGTGATGAGCCTAGGCTCTGAGATTCTCCACATTATTTGTACTGACTGTGGATTCATCATTGAAAGCTATGTGAGGAAACCGGAAAAATTCAAATAAAGGGCTGCCAGCAATACCGGCAGCCCTTTTCTTTTATTTTACTCAGACATAATGTTTTCCATTTCGTTAAACTCTTCTTTTACCGCTTTGCCTGGTCCGGTTGTGATTTTACTTACAACAATGACGGCAATCAAGCTCAAGAAGAATCCTGGGACCATTTCATACAGGATTGCTGACAATCCATCGATGCTGATCCAGATGATGACGGTAAGTGCACCGACGACGATACCTGCTAGCGCACCCCAACGGTTCATCTGCTTCCAGTACAAGCTTAGAAGCATGACTGGTCCGAATGCGGCACCAAATCCAGCCCATGCATTACCGACTAATGAAAGAATCGTGTCGTTAGGTGTATAAGAAAGTGCGATACCTACCAATGCGACAAGCAATACGGCTGCACGGCCGACGAATACCAATTCTTTGTCACTTGCTTCACGGCGGAAGAACGCTTTGTAAAAGTCCTCCGTCAACGCACTTGAAGTAACAAGCAGCTGTGAAGAAATTGTACTCATGATCGCGGCCAAAATCGCAGCAAGCAGGAATCCAGTGATATAAGGATTGAACAAGATATTCGCAAACATGATGAATACTGTTTCTGGATTTTCAAGAGTTACATTGTTCACTTGCACATAAGCAATCCCGACAAGACCGACTGCCAAAGCACCAATGATGGATACAATCATCCAAGTCATTGCGATTCTGCGCGCAGGCTTAAGCTCATCCATTGATTTGATCGCCATAAAGCGCACGATGATATGCGGCTGGCCAAAGTAACCAAGGCCCCATGCCAATAGCGAAACAATTCCAAGGAATGTCGTACCTTTAAAAAGATCCATCATTGTTGGATCGATTGCACTTACTGTATCCATGACATTTGTTGGTCCGCCAAGCTCTGTAAAAGCAACCACCGGCACCAAGACAAGCGCAAGGAACATGATGATACCTTGAACAAAGTCAGTCAAACTAACAGCAAGGAAACCACCGAACAGTGTATAAACGATAACAACACCAGCTGTCACGAACAAGCCCATACGATAATCAAGCCCGAATGCCGACTCAAACAAAGTACCGCCTGAAACTAGACCCGCTGAAGTATACAGCGTGAAGAAAATGATAATAACGACTGCAGATACAGACTTAAGGATTTTCGTCGTATCTGAAAAGCGGTTTTCAAGGAAATCGGGGATTGTGATTGAATCATTGGCCAACTCCGTATACGTTCGAAGTCTTGGAGCTAAGATGAGGTAGTTCAAATAGGCACCAATCGATAATCCAATTGCGATCCAGGCACTGGAAATACCTGATGTGTACATTGCGCCAGGCAAGCCCATCAGCATCCAGCCACTCATGTCAGACGCACCAGCTGATAGAGCCGTTACCGAAGGTCCAAGACCACGACCGCCAAGCATATAGTCTGATAGGTCAGACGTTTTGCGGTATGCATACAATCCAATCAGGATCATTGCAATAAAATAAATTGCCAAAGAAATTAATACTTCAAAAGACACCAAATCTCTCCTTTTCGTTTTCCCTAAACGAAATAATTAACATAGTGGTTAAAGCTCTTTTCGTATATTTAAATTATTACGATACCTAAGGCTCTCCTGATAAGGAAGCAACACGAAAAGAGCGGCCAAAACTCTTTTTTTAAAAAAGTAGTTATGAATAATAGCATTCAAGCCAAACCACATAGAAAAATTCTTATGTTAATTATGTCGTCCAAGTTTTTCCTGCCCTTATGGGGCTTACGGTTATTTAACCTAACAAACATCCAGGATTGTTTCAAGGATGTTACATGATTATGTGAACAGTGAAAAACCGCGTCTCTACTAGCCTCAAGGTAATGGTAACGCTTTCAAAATTTATCGAAGTAAATATATTATGAATATTCTGAACTAATTTTCGAGCGACTAAACCAGTACTTTTTCGCAAAATAAAAACTCCCTTGGTGCAGGGAGTTTCTGTTGAATATAAGATGATTAACGGCACTGAAATTTATTCAGATAAATGTCTGGTTGAACCTTACTTCACGTTCTTATATGTTAATTGCGCGGTTATACCGATTAATTGCACAACCTTCTATAATAATTGCACGGTCAAACAGATTAATTGCACAACCTTTTATGATAATTGCGTACTCATTAGCCATAATTGCGCACTCAACACGATTAATTGTACAATTTACCTTTTCTTGGAAATCTACTCCATACCCCTAATGCGTCGAATAAATAAACAGATAAATCGCCATAAACAGGCTTCCGATTCCGAGTACGCTCAGGCTTGCATAAAACACTTTCCGCCATGTATCACCGATAAAATAGATGTTCAGCAAAAAGTAATAAATCAAGGCACTTCCTCCGATGAACAGCAGATATTCCTTGAGATATTTTGCTGGCATCGGGTTGGTGACACTGGTCAGCGCCAGTCCGGCAAAGATGAATATCCCGATGATATTCAAGATCTTTTTGAAATCTGCTTCGGGGGTCCTCTCTATTTCTACATTTTGTGATGTCTGTATTTTCGTTTCCATCCTTCCACCTCATATATAGTCTTATTTCTTTTACGGTCCAACTCAAAAAATGTTCCGTCAAAATGGAGTTAACTTTTCCCAGCCGAGACATGCACCCTTACCAATTCATTTTTTTCACATAGTCTATAAGGACCAAGTAAAAGGAGGAGGTTATATGAAACTTTATTTAGATCCAGGCCATGGCGGCTCGGATCCTGGAGCACAGGGAAATGGTCTTCGGGAAAAGGATTTGACTCTCGATATAGCGCTTAAACTCCGTACCATTCTGGAAAACAACTATGAAAATATCGATGTCAGGATGAGCAGGACTAGTGATGTGACGAAAAGCCTCGACCAGCGGACAAATGAGGCCAACACCTGGGGCGCTGACTTTTACCTGTCAATCCACATCAATTCCTTTAACGGCTCTGCCAGTGGATATGAGGATTATATCTACAGCGGACTTTCCGATAATTCAGCAACCGCGAGATACCGGGACATCATCCACACTGAAGTGATGAAGCTGAACCAGCTTAATAACCGGGGCAAGAAAAAAGCCGATTTCCATGTGCTGCGCGAATCGACGATGGATGCCATGCTTTCCGAGAACGGTTTTATCGACAATGCTCAGGACGCAGCTCTTATGAAGCAGGAGTCCTGGAGGCTGAATGTAGCCCAGGGACATGCGAATGGCATTGCAAAAGCGTTCAACCTTGCAGCAAAAAATACGCCAACTGGCGGGGAATCATCTGATCGCGGAGCGCTATTTAAAGTCATCGCAGGTTCTTTCAAGCAAAGAGCGAATGCCGAGGAACGAGTAGCAGACCTTGATTCAAAAGGATTTGAAAGCTTCATTGCTGCATCGGAGATTTCCGGCGAGACCTGGTACCGTGTACAAGCTGGAGCTTTTTCGGACCGTAAAAATGCCGAAGCTCGCTTACGGGAGATCGAAAGCAAGGGAATCGATGCTTTTATCTCGACCGATTAATATGTATTCCGCGGCCGAATCCTCAATGGGATCCGGCCAGTTTCTTGGCTATATCCGCTTATATCTCCATAGTCCATCTTTTCTCTTGTGTCTTTTTGAGCTGCTTTTCCGTCTCCTCAGGATAAACCGTGCGGAATTTATGTTGGTCGGCAGGAATGATTTCTACCATTTTCGCAATCATATCCTTAGGATCAAACTGGTCCTTCAATGCCTCTTCCTGCTTTTCCATATCCTCTTTGCGGGTAAAATTCTTCTCTTCATCGTACCACTTCCACTTTTCCTCAGCCGCCCGCTTGTTGAAGCCCGTTTCGAAAGCTCCCGGGTTGATCGTCGCTACTTTTACATTGTGCTTTTCCAGCTCCGACTTCATTGTTTGGGCGATTCCCTCGATTGCATGCTTCGTTGCCGTATATGGCCCAACATATGGTGTTGCTGAAATACCTGCCATCGAGCTCATGAAGATGATTTTTCCGCTTCCTTTTTCCACTAGCTTCCGTGCTGCGATTTGCACAGTTTCCAAAGTAGAGAAAACATTCACTTCGAATAGCGCGCGGATCCGGTCCATCGGCACCTCAGCCAGCGGCCCGCCTTCATTGATCGCCGCATTGGCAACAAACACATCAAAATCATACTTTTGAATTTGTTCACGATCCCGTTCATTTGTTATATCAAGCTTGAACACTTCCATATCAAGACCCTGCTCCTCCGCCTCCCGCATCAGATCCGTCTTCTGGGAAGTCAGCTCAGTCGTCGCAATCACCCGGTGCCCCTTCTTCGCAAGCCCAAGAGAAGCCCCACGACCAAGCCCGCTGCCTGCACCCGTAATAAAAATCGTTTTAGCCATTTCCGAGTCCTCCTATCAATATCAACTAATAGTTTCATCTTCCCGAGAGGAGGATAGGTAAAACACAGAAAGATAATTTTAGTTACCGTCGTGTCGATTTGCTTTATCTTACGTTTCTTGTTATGATGAATAAGAATTATTTTTGTTCGGTGTAAAGGATAGTATAAGTATCAACTTTTCGTCTTGATGATCACTTTGGGCAAGGATAGTAATACGTTGTGCGATAGCGCACTAGGAGGCAACAAAAATGGAACAAGGTACAGTTAAATGGTTTAATGCAGAAAAAGGCTTCGGATTCATCGAGCGCGAAGGTGGAGACGACGTATTCGTACACTTCTCTGCTATCCAAAGTGAAGGTTTCAAATCTTTAGACGAAGGTCAAAAAGTTACTTTTGACGTTGAGCAAGGTGCTCGTGGAGCTCAAGCTGCTAACGTTCAAAAAGCTTAATCTTAAATCGATTATTTAAAACAGGCTCTCTATAGAGCCTGTTTTTTTTATATTCCCTAATTTAATTCTCAATAAAAAAACCCTGCTCAAGATTTGAGCAGGGAGATGGAACCGGTAATGTAAAAAGATCTAAAGCTTAAAAGGTTTAAAGTCAGTATACCATATTGGATTAACAATAGGCAGATTTTATTAAATTATATATTTTTACAGTTTCAGACCCTCAGCGCGCCCCGGAAACCTCTTGCTGCATAATAGGAATCGGCTCCGTTATGGTAGACAAAAACAGTATCATAACGGCGGTCACAAAATAGCGCGCCACCAAGCTTTCTAATATTCTCAGGAGTTTGCACCCAGCTCGACGTCTTCAAATCGAACTTCCCAAGTTCCTGCAGCTCGCGATACTGTTCCTCCGTTAAAAGCTCAATGCCCATTGCATTCGCCATATCCATCACGCTATTTTCTGGCTTGTGTTTCTTCCTTGACTCCAGTGCTTCACGGTCGTAACAAACACTTCTGCGGCCTTTAGGGCTTTCCGCCGCACAATCATAAAAAATATATTCACCGGTCTCTGAATCAAAGCCAACAACGTCTGGCTCTCCTCCGGTTGCCTCCATTTCATTGAGCGACCATAATTTATCAGGATTGTTTTCGAGCTTTGCTACCACGTCAGCCCAATCAAGTCCTTCATGTCTGTTCATATTTTTCTCAAAACGGGCTATCAAAGTTCCAAGTAGTTCCTTCTGCTGTTCGCTTGTCAGCTCTTTATTTTCCTTTGCCATATTGATGTCCCCCCTTATCAAATTCTTTCATTCCAAACTTCTTCTAAAGTATTCCTAAACAGCTGGTCCAGCTGAGGTGTAAAATCCGGCAAATCCACATTTATTGTTGATGTATATTCTTTCAGGCGTACGATATCCGCGTTCAGGAATTGGTTGATGACTTCAATTTTCGGTTCATAGTCCAGCTCATCCCCGCTGATTTTCTTTTTCAACAAAGTGTGGACCTCCCTCTTCAATTCACCTTCCGGCAGCAAGTCCTCCAATAGCTTCGGAAACTCCAGCGGCGGAAACTCATTGTATTTCTCGATCCATTTAGCAGCCAGGATCGGCCTTAGCACATTGATATAGTTCTTAATCTTGATTGGACCTTCCTGCAAGCATTTCCTGAAGTTATTGCTCGCCATATTCAAATAATGATGCAGACAGGAGTGCGGAGCGAAAACCTGTTTGCTGAGATCCTTCATCTGGTCAATGGTCGAGAAAGCCTGGTAGTATACAATCTGCGAACGGAGCCATTCCATCAGCGGCGGGTTCGATTTTCGGAATAACTTCAAAGCCTTGGTCAATTCCCAGCCAGTTATATCAAGCAAATCATTAAGCGGCAGTTCGATCACATCTCTTTTCTTGCCAATTCCCATCTGGTCGATCGTCAGATAATCTTCTTTCTTATGTACATAGATGAAACGGACGTCATAATCGCTGTCCTTCGACGGAAACCCCCATGCCCTGCTGCCGGATTCGACCGCATATAGGATTTTTACATCGAAATCTTCTTCTATTTTTGCCAGGGATTTTAAAATAGTCTCCTTCACAACCATTCTCTCCATTCACTTCGAAGATTTCAGAGCCCATCTTACCGCTAAAAAGAGGTACAATATTGCGAAATACACGACCACACCGCTCATATAAAAGATAGGATCTCCTGTTTCCCTATTAATGGCGTGGAGCCTGTCATACTCCTCAGCCGAAATAACATATGACCTTATGCTCATTAATGTAACCAATAATAATAGGAAAGCAAGAATGGCTTTTTTATGCAAAATCAGCCTGGCCAGGCTTACCTGTAATGCTTTGGTGAACCTGTCATGAGGGTTTCTAACAATTTTACCGTGAAAAGGTGTCAGGAAATAGATCATCAAACCGCCCCAGACTATCGCAAAGACGACTATCGATGTGAACTGCAATAGAATTTCCCTCCCTAATTCAATAAAATAAAATTCACGCGCAGTTCACTCTCGCTGATCGCAATCCTGGTCGACAAGTCCTTCGTTCGCAGCACATACTCTCTAACACCGATGAATTCTGACTCAACAATCAAATAGAATTGTGTTCCTTTCTTCAAACCCCTGAAATTCTTTTTCAGCATATATCTCTTCATTCTCGTTGCTCCTGAAAGATGATCTTTGTTTTACTTCAACAAAAAGAAGCGTGAATCCTCCTAAAGATTAACGCTTCTTTTGATTGTTTCCTATTGAAAAAAGCCGCCTCGATCGCCGTACACCGGCTCGCGCTACCGCGAAGCTTTCGGCGGCTGGCACACTTCGCATTTGCGCTGATGATTGTCCTTGAATTTCTTGAAAGTTTTTTCGAAGTTGTTGCCGCATTCACATTTGAAAAGTAATTTTTGCGAAAAACCTTGGTACTCTGTCGTCAACAGCTTACTCTCTGAATTTTTCTCCACAAACTCTTTGATTTTTTCGATCGTCCATCGCTTATTCATCTTTCAGTCCTCCATATATAATCGCCAGGCGGAGGCTTTTCAGGCATCCGTGCAATGATGTGTATTTCGTATAAACCTAAGTTCCTATTATAGCATGTAGCAAGCGACTTGTTTTACTCTTTATTGTTCTTTTCAAGCAGCTCAATTATTCGGTCCAGCTTTTGTTCTACGCTCTTAGAATTGTCAGGTTTCTTTTTGATAAGTGATGTGACAACGTAAAAAACTGCAGCGAAAATACCGATTAGTAAAATAAAAAAAATAAGCTGAAACAATAAATCCCCAATATTCATTGCGACTCCCGCCTCAAATTGTTTTTCCATCATTATACTATATTGATTTACATTCCTCCCTCGCGGATTTACTATTAAATTAAACTCTGGACAGGGGTGGTATTTTTGGAAAGGTTTAGAGTGGGTATAATCGGCACCGGTTTTGGCGCAAAGGTACATTCACCAATGATGGATCACCATGATGGATTCGAGGTTGTGGCAGTCTCGAGTGTTTCAAGGGGAAATATTGAGGAAGCACAGGAGGCCAGCGGAATTGAAAACATTTATACAGACTGGCGCCAGATGCTTGAACAGGAAAATCTCGACTTAGTGGTCGTTGCTTCTGCCGTGCATTTACATAAGGAAATGGTTGCCGCCGCTTTCGAGAAGGGCGTACATGTTGTCTGTGAAAAACCAATGGCTTTGAATATCGCTGAAACAGAAGAAATGATCACAGAGCGGGACAAGACAAAGAAATTCGGGCTGATCAACCATGAATTCCGCTTCCTGCCTGCTCGGACAAAGGTAAAAGAAATCATTGAGAGCGGAAAGCTCGGGGAGATTTTACATGTCCGTTACCAATGCGCATTTGCCAGCTATACCGGACTTATTTCAAAACCCCGCGGCTGGCTGGGACAGGAAGAAAAGGGCGGCGGAATGCTTGGCGCAATCGGCTCCCATATGACGGATGCTCTTCATTGGTGGATGGACAGCACTTTTAAAGAAGTTTTTGCCCAGCTGCCAATTCATATCCCTACTCGGACTGATGATAACGGGAACACAGAACACCGGACAGCCGACGATGCTTTCCAGATAATCGGTTCTCTGGAAAACGGGGCAACCGTCACGCTCGAATTAATTTCTGCCGCACGGCAGACGGAGCATACATGGCGTCTGGAGATTTACGGAACGGAAGGCACACTTGTGATGCTGGATGACAATAAAGTCCTGCTTTCTGAAGGAAATTCAGCACTTGAAGAAGTCGAACTGGCAGACGATCTCGAAGCACCTTCCACTATGCCGCCAGTCGCAGCACGGTACTATAACGGCTTCCAAAGAGCTTTGGATGCGCTCCATGAAACGCTCGTCTCCGGAACCAAGCATCCCTACCTCGCCGATTTCGAGCATGGGCATTCCACCCAAAAAGTATTGGACGCAGTCAGGACCTCTGCTCGCGAAGGCCGTAAAGTAGAAGTAAATTGATAGATTCAAGATTTTAATAGGCATGAGCCAGGGATATGACCTGGCTCATGCCTTTTGTTTTTTACACTCTTCTCCTAGTCTTTTCATTGAAAAAGGCTTATTAATCAAACGTTTGATTAAAAGTGCCTAAAGCTATGGCCTATGGGAAAAAGAAAGGCTGACCCCTTTTCAGAATAGACTTGTTTCCTACAAATCACGCAGCATTGTATTTAAAGAGCTTAGCTCCTCTTCAATGGCAGACAGCCGCTTTTCCAGCGGATGCAGATTGCCTTTGACAGATTCCAATTTTTCGAGATTATGCTGGAGCTGCAGATATTCGTCCTTCAGTTCGACGATTTTATATTCAATTTCTTTTTTGTCCATGGATGGATCCCCCTGTTTTGACGAATTCTTCTTATAGAATAGCGATATCGGGGCGTTTATTCAAGATGCATGCAAAAGGCGTACAGATAAGTTTCTGTACGCCCTTTCCCCTATTTATTCACTTTTGATAAAAGCGTGATGCTGTAAATAGCAGCGAGCCCTACAAGGATATAGACCACTTTAGCAATTGGACTGTCCATGCCGCCGAAGAGACCGCCGACCAAATCCCATTCAAACAAACCAACTAAAAGCCAATTCAAACCGCCGACAATAAGCAATACTAATGATACCAAATTCAAAGTTTTCATAACGACACCACCCAATGTATAATTTTTGTATAACCTTTCGAGATTAATTATACAAAACCTATACAAATTTAGCAAACATTTTATAAAATAATAATTAAATGTTGATTTAACAGCATTTTAGTTGTGTAATTTTTGTATAACTTATCTATAATGAAGAGTGGAGGTGAGGAAATGTATAGTATCAAACAAGTATCTGAAAAATTGGATATACCCGCCGTCACGATCAGGGCATGGGAAAATCGCTACAATGTCGTAGCCCCTACCAGGACCGAGGGCGGCCATCGTTTATATAGCGAAAAGGATATGGAAACACTCAAGTGGATCAAGGCCCAAGTACACGAAAAGAACATGAAGATCAGTGACGCAGTCAGGCTGCTGCAGTCATCCCCTCCGGCCCCTGCCCCGCCTCCATCACAGAGTAACAAGTACGGCGAACTGCAGGAAAAGCTTTACGAAGGCCTGGTCAACCTTGATACACAGGAGGCAAACCAAATTGCCGATCTTGCTTTTTCTCTGTACGACTATGAAGAGGTGTTTCACCACATATTAGTTCAGGTTTTGTATAAGATTGGCGATGAATGGGAGAATGGTTCCATCAGCGTAGCTCAAGAGCATTTTGCTTCACAGTTCATTATCAACCGCTGCACGCAATTCCTGAGGGTTCTCCCTGTCAATCCTGCACTCCAGAAAGTGCTGGCGTTCTGTCCAGAAGGAGAGCAGCATCAAATTGGCTTGATGGTCTTTAGTTTATTTTTAAAAAAGAAAGGCCATGACGTCATCTACTTGGGCCCGAATACGCCGTTTGAGGGATTAGCAGATTTGATAAAAATGAAGGACGTCAGCGTTGTTGCCATATCGATGACCAATCCCGATCCACTTGGCAAGGTGGAGGACTGGATTTCTTCCACTTTAAAAATGAAGCCATCTCTGAGGTTCATTGTCGGAGGCAGCTGCGTCAAAGACTGTCCAAAGCTGGAGTCCAAGTCTGTGACCTACTCCCTTGGTTCGGATTGGGATAAATGGTATGACTACTATATGCGTTGAAATTTGTTAACAGAAACGCCTACTTTTTCCGAGAAATAGAGTGGTAAGATTAAAATGGAATTTAATTAGGGAGGTTTACTAGTGAAAAAGCTGTTGTATCCCATTACCGATTGGGTTTCAACAAAGCGTGGAATGTGGATCACGATCATTGCCTGGCTGGCCCTCATGGTTGGCCTGAGCGCAGGACCAATGCTTAGTGAATACAAAACAACTAACTTCCAATCGCTTCCTGATGAAGCACAATCGATGATTGCTGAGAAAAAAACGGAAAATCTTTTTCCGAATGAACAAGGAACACCGGGAATCCTGGTATTCCATAATAAAAACGGAGATATCAATCTGGAGGAAGTCAACGAAATCCTCACTGGCATCATCGCAGAGGATATCGAAGGAATCGAAACCATCGTTGATATTAGCGCCCTCCCTCCTCAAGCATTAGGAGGATTCCTCTCTGAAGACGGTTCGACGGTGATCGTGCCGATGGAATTGGAAAAAGGGCTCGGAAACAGCGAGTATTCCGAAATCAACGACAAGGCTCTGGAAACCGGCAACGAAATTACTGAAGGCCTTGAAAGCACCGAGTTTTACATTACCGGTCCAGCCGGAATTGCCGGTGACACCGTCAAGCTGTTTGAACAAGCCGACTTTGTCCTGCTGATTGCAACAGTACTGATTATATTGGTCTTATTGATTGTCATTTATCGTTCGCCACTGCTTGCAATCATCCCGCTGCTCGCGACTGTTATTGTCTATCAGGTCGTCAATCAAAGTGTTGCCTTGATGGGAGCCAGCGGCCTGGAGGTCAGCAGCCAGACTTCATCGATTATGAGCATCCTGCTTTTTGCAGCGGTCATTGACTACTCGTTGTTCGTCTTCTCGCGATATCGCGAGGAACTGAACAAGTATGAGAGCAAATACGAAGCAATGAAATATGCGATGCGCGCAACCGCTGAACCTGTGTTTTTCGCAGGCGGCACAGTTCTCGCCGCGATGCTCGTCTTATTCTTTGCCGATTTCCGCGATTACCTGAACTTCGCACCCGTCTTCGGGACTGCCATGTTCTTTATCATGATCGCTTCCGTCACCCTGCTGCCGGCGCTGTTCACCCTATTTGGCCGCAAAGCATTCTGGCCTAAGGTACCGAAATACGGCCAGGAAACCGAAGTGAAGCATGGAATCTGGGGACCGGTCGCCAGGTTCGTGGTCAACAAACCTGGAATCTCAGGCGGAATCGTTGCAGCATTTTTAGTTCTCACAGCATTCAATGTCTTCAATCTCGACTTCGAATTCGATACGGTAAAAAAATTCCCTGAGGACCTGCCTTCACGAGTGGGTTATGAAATCGTCGAGGCAAGGTATGACAAAGGAGAACTGGCACCGACGACAATGATGGTTGTCAGTGAAGATGCTTTTACCGAGGAAGAGACAAAAGCCATCATCGATCAATGGCAAAGCTATGATGAGATTGCCTCCGTCCGGGTAACTGCTCTTTCCGAAGATGCACAAGCCATGAAACTGAGCGTAGCATTATCAATGAATCCCTACTCCACAAGAGCGATTGATTTTATCGGGGATTTGCGCTCGGAAACTCCAGAGTTATTGGAGGAGCTATCGATTGATGGAGAAGCTTATTACAGCGGAGTCACCGCAAAGCTTTTAGACGAACGAGAAATCAATAACCGTGATATCGTAAAAATCGTCCTGCTCGAAACGGTATTGATTCTGATCCTGTTATACGCACTCACTCGTGCAGTCAAAATGTCCATCTACATGATGGGAACAATTTTGCTGTCCTACCTGTCTGCGCTGGGGCTGGGAATCTTCCTAGTCGACGTCTTATTCGGCTTCGAAGCACTAAGCTCGCGCGTTCCAGTCTACGCCTTCATCTTCCTGGTGGCTTTGGGAATCGATTATAACATCATCCTCGCCTCCCGGTTCATCGAAGAACGTAAGTCACACAAAGTCAAGGAAGCCCTTGAAATCGCGATCCGCAACACCGGCGGCGTCATTTCATCAGCAGGTGTCATCCTGGCCGCAACCTTTGCAGCCCTGACAACCATGCCAATCGCCGACCTGTTCGTTTTCGGCTTCATCGTCGCAGTTGGCATTCTGATCGACACCTTCCTCGTCCGCGGCATGCTGCTGCCAGCATTGATTCTTTTCTTTGAAAAAGACAAAGAACCCGCCGCAGTGCAAGGTAAATAAGTCAAAGGCAGTCCCAACGCTGGGACTGCCTTTCCTTGTTTGGTGAAGTCCGTCGCTGACCTCGGGTGACGGACACTTTTTCTCGATTCCCTCGTGCTTTTGTCCATCATGACGGCAAGATTTAAGTACCGCAAAATGTCCGGTAAGGTCTTGCCGCTGGTGATGCTGGCTTGCAGAATTCAGCCTGTTCAGCTGAATGCTCATATGGATTGGCAAGGACTTCAAGCAATTTCACCATGACGCTCAAGTCACCATTTACTGCAGCCTCAAGTGCTTCCTCCACCCTATGGTTACGCGGAATCACACCTGGATTATGCTCACGCATCAGCTTCTGTGCCTCTTCTCGCGATTGCTCCTGGCGACCGAGTCTTTCCTGCCATTCTTCATGCCACTTCTTGTACTCCTCAGCCTGGAAAAGCTCCGACCCTTCAAGTCGATCAAATGTCAGGGCTTTAAACGTATTCGTGAAGTCTCCTTTGTGTTTATGCATCAGATTAAGGAGATCCGCAATAAGGCTTTTATCTTCTTTTTCCTCATTAAAAATACCCAGTTTCAATCTCATTCCGGATATGAATTCCGTCTCAAATATCTCTGGGAATTCAGAAAGAGCTCCCTCTGCCAGCTTTACAGCCTCATCTTCATCTTCATGCAGCAAAGGCAACAAAGCTTCAGCAAACCGCGAAAGATTCCAGCCGCCGATATACGGCTGATTGCCGTAGGCGTAGCGCCCATCCCTGTCGATCGAACTGAAAACGGTCGCTGGATCATAAGTATCCATGAACGCGCATGGTCCATAGTCAATACTCTCGCCGCTGATCGTCATGTTATCAGTGTTCATGACGCCATGGATAAAGCCAACATGCTGCCATTTCGCAATCAATGCTGCCTGGCGCCTGATTACTTTTTTCAAAAAGGAAAGATAGCGGTTATCCTCCCCTGCGACTTCAGGATAATGGCGCTCGATTGCATAATCAGCCAATGCCTGCAGGTCCTCTGTCTTACCCCAGTTCGCGGCAAATTGGAAGGTTCCAACCCTTAGATGGCTTGCTGCCACACGCGTAAGGATTGCACCTGTCTGTATCGTCTCGCGGATGATTTGCTCCCCCGTTGTTGTCACTGCCAGGCTTCTGGTAGTCGGGATTCCCAACCCCACCATCGCTTCGCTGATGATAAATTCCCTGAGCATCGGTCCCATTCCTGCACGGCCGTCTCCGCCACGGGAATACGGCGTCCGCCCTGAGCCTTTCAGCTGAATGTCAAACCGCTCGCCATCAGGAGTAATCTGCTCTCCCAGCAGAACTGCCCTTCCGTCCCCAAGCATGGTGAAATGGCCGAACTGATGTCCTGCATAGGCTTGCGCAAGCGGGGTCCCGCCTTCAGGAATCTCGTTGCCGCCAAAAATAGCTGCCCCTTCATTAGCTTGTAAAGCTTCAGGGTTTAGCCCCAGCTCCTCCGCCAGCGACTCATTGAAGATAACAACTTCCGGTTCTTCTACGGAAGTTGGTTTTTGCAGGCTATAAAACATTTTAGGCAGGCGCGAATAGCTATTATCGATATTCCAGCCGGATTGATTGTTCGTCATTTCGATTGCCTCCTTTGTTCATAATGCTTGTTACTTAATATACCCTTCACTAATGCAGGAAAGCGGTGTTTTAACATAAAGGAATATATACCCAGTACCATCCATATATTTATCATATCATCATCAGGGGAGTGATGAGCATATGGCGGCTTCATCAAACTGCAAGGAAAGCCAGCTTCGCTTTGCCGGTAGCGCAGCCATTATCGGCGGGTTACTGATGGGCGCAAACTGGTTCTGGCAAGGCTATCTAGACCTGACACCCGGCGCAGACTCCATTCTTCATGACACCAACCACATCGCCTATTACGTGAACAACCTCATGTTATTGGTAGCCTCGTGGTTTTTATTGCATGGCCTTTTTCGTTTCCGGAACCAGGATCCATCTGCAGGAGGTTGGAACTGGAAAATAGGCTTCTTCCTTTCCACACTTGGTCTTGGCCTGTTCGGTATCGGCACAGCCGGATTCATTTTCCATGGCCTGATCGGTTTTGGCGCCTTACTCGATTTCATCAACATCAGTACCGGCATCGGCAGCATTGCCATCCATCTCGGAGCCCTCCCACTCGGATACGCAATCCTCTATCACACCAGCACACCTCGCTACAGCTCACTGCTCTTTATCCTTCAAGCACCCATCGTGATTGTTTACCTTTTTGGAATCGTCCCTTTGAATCCACTGCTCGCAGGCATCTTGATTGGCGGACTTTATGGAGGCGCATGGATCATTATCGGGTATTATTTGCGGAGATACATTTGAGGCACCTTGGTTGGGTGCTTTTTTCGATTGGTTCTAAAATTTTATAGACATTTCCACCACTCCTGCTCCTCGAAATGTCTAAGAAACACCTTTTTATAGACATTTCCACCACTCCCGCTCCCCAAAATGTCTAACAAACTCCTTTTTATAGACATTCCCAAAGCTCCTGCTCCCCAAAATGTCTAAGAAACACCTCTTTATAGACATTTCCAAAGCTCCTGCTCCTCGAAATGTCTAAGAAACACCCTTTTATAGACATTTCGACACCTCCCGCTCCCCAAAATGTCTAAGAAACAACTCTTTATAGACATTTCCAAAGCTCCTGCTCCCGGAAATGTCTAACAAACACCCTTTTATAGACATCTCCACACCCCCCGCTCCCCAAAATGTCTAAGAAACTCCTCTTTATAGACATTTCCACCACTCCCCACTCCCCAAAATGTCTATTAAATACAAAGAAAAGAGGCGAATCAGATTCGCCTCTTCCTACCTTACCTTATTGATTTCCTTTCTTAACCCATCCAGCAACCGTTACGGTGCGCTTAGCTTGATATTTTACCGCTGCCTCGACGTCTTCGACCATGTTGCCGTCCTGGTCGACGGTTACGCTTGTGCCATATGGATTTCCGCCGGCTCCGAATGTCACTGGATCGCTGTAGCCAGGGGCTGCGACGATTGCACCCCAGTGGTACATTGTCGTATAGAGTGACAGGATGGTGGCTTCCTGCCCGCCATGTGGGTTTTGCGCAGATGACATCGCGCTCACGACTTTGTTCACCAGTTTGCCCTGTGCCCAGAGGCCGCCTGTTGTATCAAGGAATTGCTTCATCTGTGATGGCATGTTTCCGAATCGTGTTGGAACGCTGAAGATGATTGCGTCTGCCCATTCAAGGTCATCTGGAGTCACTTCAGGGATATCCTTTGTTTTTTCAACAGTCGCTTTCCATGCTTCATTGCCTTCAATCGCTGATTCAGGCGCTAATTCCTTCACTTTAAAAACCTTCACTTCCGCTCCAGCTTCCTTTGCCCCTTCAGCAGCCCATTTCGATAGCTGCACATTTGTTCCGCCCATGCTGTAAAAAATAACGGCTAATTTGACCATATTGATTGCCTCCCTTATTTGTTAGTACATTAAGGTATTTCCACTAATCGCCTATGACAAACTCGCTTATAGATACTCTTTTTCAATATTACGCGTGCTGCGGACTGTATCGATCGGGCGCACAAAGTCCTCGATCTGCTCCCGTTTCGACTCAAGGAACGGTGGCAATGACAATTTCTCGCCAAGAGTTTCATATGGTTCGTCACCCATGAAGCCTGGTCCGTCTGTTGCCCATTCGAACAAGATTCCTGGCGCGACGCGGGCATACAATGATTCAAAGAAGAATCGGTCGACATAACCTGATGTGCCGAATCCAGCACCCTTCATATGATCGATCCACTCATAAAGAACCGATGTGTCGGCAACACGGAATGCCGTGTGATGCACCGTACCGAATCCCTGGCGTCCTGCTGGCAGCACTTTATTATCCTCAACAATGACCTGCGCACCGTTTCCGCCTTCACCCATTTCAAAAAGGTGCAGGGAACCTTCCTGTCCAACCTCACGCATATGCATGACTTTTTCCAGTACCTCTTTAAAATAGTCAAAACGTGAGATCCTAATATGAATTGGACCTAATCCTGTGATTGCGTACTCCAGCGGAACAGGCCCGTTTTGCCAAGGAGTCCCCGATGCAACGCCCTCGTTGAACTCATCGGATACCAGCATGTATTGCTGGTCATCAAAATCAACGAATGAAATCGTCTTTTTACCGAACAATTCCTTGATGCCCGTATGCTTGACGTCGTATTTATCGAATCGCTTCACCCAGTAGTCCAGCGCCGCATCTGTCGGCACTCGGAAGCCTGTTTTATAAATCTCATCCGTTCCATGTGACCCCTTAGGAATCCCCGGAAAATCGAAGAACGTCATATCCGTGCCCGCTGACCCTTTATCGTCCGCGAAAAATAAATGATACGTGCGGATATCATCCTGGTTGACCGTCTTTTTGACAAGGCGCATTCCCAAAACATATGTGAAAAACTCATAATTCTTCTCCGCACTGCTGGTAATGGCCGTAACATGGTGAATTCCTTTTAACTCGTTCAAGTTGTCTCCCCCTTTATCTCGAAACCGAGATATTAATCCAAAAAATATCTATTCTTACTTTATCCTTAACGACTTCGAAAAAAACATAATATCTTGAATTCGAGATAATTTTATCATGTGGATATTTTCATGTCAACCCGGATAAAAGCGCACGAGTTAGCCTTAACAAGCTTAGCCCGCTTCCATGGACAAAAGCCTCTGAGCTGACTCAAAGGCTTTCAAGCTATTTCTTTAAAACTTCCTGATACTCTGATTTCCTCTCGAACTCTCTTTGCGCAAAGGAACAAACTGGCTCGACCTTCAATCCTTCTTTTTTGGCCTTCTCCACTACTTGGCGAACCAATTCCTCTGCTACACCCTGACCGCGGTTCGCAGGATCGACGCCGGTATGGTTTATAATGAGAACTTCATCCCCATCACGAGTATAGGTTACCTCTCCTACCTCAAGTCCCTCCTTATCCTTTGCAACAAAGCGTCCATCTTCTTGAGTATATTCAAACGACATAATAGTTCCTCCTCGCTATAATCTCAGTTCATAATGGAATTGTCTTACTCTTTTTCCCGCATCATAACGTACTTACTCATGATTATGAAAAATAATTTGCAGCCATGACAACTGCATGTGCATACGAAATGATTGGTCATGACAATCTATAGATATGTACGCAAAGCCGGCTATTAAAAGGAATGATCAACTTGGAAAAGGAACGTTTATCGCGCTTTGATGAGATTGTTAATATGGGAAAGGAAGGGCAAGAGGCTTTAAATCAGTATTGGCTTGATTATGCTCTTTATTCTTTTTTTGAATATTGGCTGATGGTCTCTTTCCTCGGTTTCCCACTCATATTTCTTATTTTAAAAATCAATAAAGAGAAGCTATTCCAGATTCTCTTTTTCGGTTATAGTGTCCATATTTGCTTTGGGTATGAAGATTTGTTTGGACGAAATATGGGGTTTTGGAATTATCCTATTCCGGTCATCCCGTCATTACCCGGGATTTCCCTTGACTCCAGCCTGATCCCTGTCATTTTTATTTTCGTTTATCAATCAACGCTGAACAGCAACAAAAAATATTATCTGTATGGGACTATAACAGCGGTAATCCTAGCCTTCGCTTTCAAACCTATGCTTGTCGGATTAGGCTTATTTAGAATGTATGGTTCCATTAGTTACTATCACCTATTCTTCAGCTATGTTTCTGTTTTTATTTTTGCAAAATTAATGACCGACTTATTTATTTGGATAAAAAAGTGGTATCGCACAAGTGATTAGAAAGCCCAGTTTCCAGGTCTTTTTTACATCTACCGAAAAACTTTTGAAGGTACATCAAAAGTGTTCCATAAAAAAACAATGAAAATAGCGGAGAGAACCCAGGCGACTACCGGTCTATGAAAGTGAACTTTCAATATAAAGAACATGACAGCATTAAAAAGAGCAGACCAGCCAATATTCCAGCCATTGTAGTATTTGATTAAATGGAAATGCAGGTCGATCGTTTCATTTATGAAATAAATAATCAGCCATGCAAAATAATAAAAAAGCTTCATGAAGATGCCTTGCCTGGGAAAATGAGATAAGTAGGCAAGACATGTCGCGGGATATTTTAAAAGCATGATTGAAAACGAAATATGCGTATTGGTGATTCCTATCTCGCTGTCTGCAGATGAGGGTACATACCTCCACATTGGATAATGATCAGACAATAAGTATAGATAAATAAAATCACCCAGCACAAAGAAAAGGATGGTCGGATAGTATCTCCTCCAGTTCCTCCAATCACCCAATACTATTAAGATCCCCAGCCAAAAAATCGCATAAATCGCATTCGTCATGTTTTTGCCTCACAGATAATCATTTACAAATAAAGGAAACTATTCTCTATTATGCCCAATCCCCTGCTGATTATTTCTAAAGCGTGCTAACCGCTTAAGAATAATCCCTGTTAAAGAAGGAATGATACAAATGATTATCAGTCGGGAGGTCGTTCCTTTTGAGAAGAAACACCGAAAAAACTACACTAAGAGTCCTTTTCGTCCTAGGTATCTTGTTTTTCTTTCAGCTGATAAGAAAGCCGCCTGTCAAGGATTGGCTCATCATATTCTTTTTGAAAAGTTATATCGCTTCTATTATGGATTCCTTACTAGTCAAAAAAGGATATTTGAAATACCCTGTATCCCTTTTTAAAATCTTTGATATCAGCGTGCTTTTCAGTTATCTTATTTTCCCTGTTACCTGCATTTACTTTAATCAGGCCACAGAAAAATCCGGTCCATTATCGACTTTGTTTAAATTATTTCTGTTCTCCGCCCCATCAACACTCGTCGAAAATTGGCTTGAAAAAAACACTAAATTAATTCAATACAAAAAGAGTTGGACATCCCTGCACAGCTTCCTCTCCATCTCAGCCACTTTTCTCGCGGTAAAACTTTTAATGGCCGTAATTAGAAAATTCGCAAGCAACACTGAAGGTGAAAGTGCTACTCAAATAAAACAAGCAGAAGAACAATGAAGTCCTCCTGCTTGTTTTTTGCTTATTTCAAGTCTTTGAGTTCTGTTTTGTTGATTTCAAGCCTACTAGTTCCACTATGCTTATTTCAATTCTTCCAATTCTGCTAATGTCGCCTGGATGTCTTCGTCAGTCAGTGGTGCAAACCCTGTTTCAGCTGCAATATCCTGTGCATTTTTCATCGTGTAGATTGCGTAGTCGAGCACTTGTGCTTTCTCTTTTGCGTTATTTACATTCAAGTATGTGAACACCGGACGTGTGAATGGAGCGTATTTTCCATCTTCCTTGATTGTTTCAAGAGAAGGTTCAACTGGTCCGTTGCCGAAATCCACTTTTACCGCAGCGAGCTTATCTTTGTTGTTCGCGTAATAGCCGTATCCAAAGAAGCCGATTGCGTTTTTATCTTTAGAGACTAGGTCTACCAATGTTGAATAATCCTGCTGCAGATTAATGTTTTCGACCAGATCTTTTTCATCAAGGATGTTTTCAAACATGAATTCGTATGTGCCATGGTTTTCGTTCGGTCCATATGTGTTAATAGCTTCAGCTGGGAAGTCCGGACGTACATCAGACCATTTCTTCTTGCCGCCTTCAGCCAGGAAGATGTCGATGATCTCTTCTTTCGTCAGTTCCTTTGCCCAGTCATTGTCCTTATTGATGACAATCGTCAATCCATCCAAAGCGACCTTCAGTTCTTTTACATCCATGCCAAGCTCTTCAGCTTTTGCCTTTTCTTCATCTTTGATCTGGCGTGATGCGTCATTGTAGTCTGTACCTTCTTCGATGAGGAATTTCTTGAAACCAGCGGATGTTCCGGAGCGGCTAACTTCTACAGATACATTCTCCTGCTGACCCATATAGTTTTCAGCCATTTTAGCCATAAAAGGGTAAACCGTACCAGAGCCATCAATCACAACGCTGCCTTCAAGCTGAGTTTCATTTCCATTAGAGCCATTCGTTGCTTCCGCGTTGCTTTCTCCATCTGAACAAGCCGTTCCAAAAGCCATTACCGAGGCAAGCATAGTAAACATCGCTAACTTTTTAAAACTCTTCATTCCTTAATTCCCCCTAATATTATGTCCCTTGCTACAAGTACAAGATTACTAGAGAGTTATTAATATGGTTTTAAGGAGTTGTAAATTATCTGAAAAGTATTGTTAAGGAAATGTTAATTCTTTCTTTATAGGGAGATTTTATATATATTGAGGAAAAGGGTGGTTCGAGTTGAACCTCATATCTTGTGAAAAGGAGATATCGATATGGACTATATATTAGAAACAACCGATTCTGAAAAAACGATCAGTTTGGACACAGCCATCCAGGGAAAGCCAACGATGGTCGTATTTGTCCGTCACCTTGGTTGACCAATCTGCCGACAATACCTTGCGCAGTTGCGCGAGCGAATGGATGAAGTAGAAGCAGCAGGCTATCAGGTTATCGCCGTCGCTCCTTCAAAAGGAAGTTTTATCAAGCAATTCGTGGATCAGTTCGGGCCATTCCCGTTTCCGATTTTAGGAGATCCATCAAGGAAAGCGTATCGCGCCATGGGCCATAAAACGATGCCGAAATGGAAGCTGCTAGCGAAAGCTGGTTTCGGATTCATTACAGGGCAGGTAAAAGATTTTATTCCAAAAAATGAAAAGCAGAAGGCATTCGTCATGAAGTCGATGAAAACACAGGATGTGTATATCCAGGGAGGGACCTGGCTCTATTCAGCAGAAGGTAAACTCTTGTGGAAGCATATCGATGAATCACCTGAGGACCACGCAAAAATCGATGATGTTTTACAGCAAATGAAAAAACGCTGATCAGCTTAACCCGCGATCAGCGTTTCTTCTTGTTATTTTTATCAGAAGCTTGTTCAAACAACTGTGAAATATAGCCTTTCAATTCAAAACCCTCTTCATTCATGAATTCCTTGATTTGTTTCATCTTAATCTACCTCCGTTTTTAATATGTTGTTGGTTATAGTATTCCCACTCTAGCAAACTTTTATTCAACCAATTTTTAGAAGTCTATTATTTTAGACGGAGGATAGATTGTAATAGTTGCATAATTCAGTAAAAATTTTACACTTATTTCTTATTTAGATTCCACAAGCTGTAATTGAGCTGAAGCGCGTATGCAACCCAGGCTATATACGGCAGCATCAGATGGCCGGCAATTTTATCTTTTTGATAGTATTGATAAGTTGTCAACGTAATCATGCCTAGCAGCAGGCCAATCTCCGCAAACGCCGTCCCGCGAAGGTTCCATTTGAAAAATAAAAACGACCAGATAAAGTTCAATCCAAGCTGGATATCATAAAGAGCTTCCGCTGTAGCAGTAGGTTTCTTCTTCATCGACACCCGGTAATTCGCCAGCCCTATCGTCGCATACAGGCCCGTCCACATAACCGGAAATACCCACGAAGGCGGCGCATAATCCGGCCTCTCCAGTTTGCGGTACTTCTCCTTCGCCCGCCTCGTCGCAATCAACCCAGTCACCATCCCGCCAACAACCGGAACCAGCAGCTCCTTGAGTAATCTGCCTTTATTGACCTGTCCATTTACCGAAAATACACTCATCTAGATCACCTGCCTTTATCATATATTTTCCTATTTTCGAGTAAAAAAACTCGCCGGAAGGAATTGCGTCTAATTTGAGGTCACTCATTCAGACAACTTTTCCTCGTTTCGCTCCAAACCTGTCTTAAGTTGCTCTTTCTTTTGACAGCTTTTCCTCGTTTCGCGCCAAACCTGTCTGAAGTTGCTCTTTCTTTTGACTGCTTTTCCTCGCTTGACACCAAACCTGTCTGAAGTTGCCCTTTCTTTTGACTGCTTTTCCTCGCTTGACACCAAACCTGTCTTAAGTTGCCCTTTCTTTTGACAGCTTTTCCTCCTTTAACACCAAACCTGTCTTAAGTTGCCCTTTCTTTTGACAGCTTTTCCTCCTTTAGCTCCAAACCTGTCTTAAGTTGCCCTTTCTTTTGACAGCTTTTCTTCGTTTCGCACCAAACCTGTCTTAAGTTGCCCTTTCTTTTGACAGCTTTTCCTCGTTTCGCGCCAAACCTGTCTGAAGTTGCTCTTTCTTTTGACAGCTTTTCCTCCTTTAACACCAAACCTGTCTGAAGTTGCTCTTTCTTATGACAGCTTTTCCTCCTTTAGCTCCAAACCTGTCTGAAGTTGCCCTTTCTTATTACAGCTTTTCCTCGTTTCGCGCCAAACCTGTCTTAAGTTACCCTTTCTTATTACAGCTTTTCTTCGTTTCGCGCCAAACCTGTCTGAAGTTGCCCTTTCTTATTACAGCTTTTCTTCGTTTCGCGCCAAACCTGTCTTAAGTTACCCTTTATCTGACAACTTTCCTCCTCCAGCCGCCAAACTGTTTGAACCCAGCCTACTCACAACAGCACACAGCAACAATAAAAAAAGCGCCAGCCATTATGGCTAGCACTTTCCCCTGATCAACCTATTTCACAAGCACATAAGGATTTCCGCCGATGGATTTCCTCATTTCTGCTGTAATAACAATGCTTGTTCGTTGGCCTTCCCCAGCAAACTGTTTATTTTCTCCGTGTCCATCATAAAACATTGGCTTTGCCTGCATTTTCATTTCCCCCTAGAATGGTTTTGTTGACATAAGTACGATGAGTACAACGGCTGCGACATGTGCGATGCCGTTCAGCTTTGCGGCTTTTTTATCCAGCTGGTGATATTCAGGCGATAATTCGCCGTCGCTGCTTTTCATAACGATATCGACCTGTTTTTCGATTGTTTTCGGCAGTATACCGGCAACAATTGGCTGGATAAGTACGTAGATGACCAATGATCCGATGAACCATCCTTGCGACCACAAGGCCGGGTTGACGATTGCCATCAAAATCCCGCTGGCCAACAGGGTGAGCGACCCAACCTTGGCAAATACCTCGATCTTCTGATTAATCTCAAAACATACTTTTGCATTGGTTACTGATTTAGCACCGAACTTGGCGACAACCGGCATTCCAAAGCTCGCTCCTAAACCAACAACGGCCGCGATTACATGAATAAGCACTAATAAACCATATAATGTCATGTAAATCCTCCTAAAACTTTTTACCTATTATTTATACCATAAATATTCCTACATCAGGGTAAAAATACCTACTTTTCCACCATGTTTATAGTGTTTATCCCTCTACAATAAAAAGAAGCATGAAAAAATTCATGCTTCCACTCCCTTATTCACCGGCACTCAACCACATTTCCATTGCCAGCTCAAGTTCTGTATTCAATTGCTGCTTCCTGCTATACAGCTGATCCAGCTCCTCATAATCCTGTTTGATCCCCATCACCAGATCAAGCTCAGTGATTTCTTTCTCCAGGCTTTCAATCCTTTTTAAAAGCTTCGCGCCCGGGTCTGGTTGCGCCCCCCGGTGCCCCTTTTCCTTTTTCGTACCCGGTTCCGACTGCGCCACTCGCTGCACATTTTCCTTTTTCTCCTTCAAAATCGGCACCGGCTCGCAAGCTGCTTTCTCCCTTTTATAATCATCATAATTCCCGTCATAGCTCTTCAGGCCGCCATCCTCAACGGCAATGACGCGCTCACCGATTTTATTGATAAAATAACGATCGTGTGAAATGAAGAAGATCGTACCCTTAAAATCGTCTAGTGCTGCCTCCAAGGTCTCAATGGAATCGATATCCAGATGATTCGTAGGTTCATCCAGGATCAGCAAATTGATATCCTGGTACATCAGCATCGCCAGCTTCAAGCGAATCCTCTCACCGCCTGACAGGAACTTCACTTTCTTGAAGACACTCTTTTTGTAAAACATGAACTTTGCCAGATACTCGCGCGCTTTTCCTTCGACTATTGAAATGTCCTCACGGAAACACTCCAACACCGTCAACTCTTCATCCTTAAACTCGATTTTCTGTGGCAGATAGGCGGCCATCACATTTGCGCCCAACTCAATCACACCCGCGTCCGGCTGCTCTTCACCAAGAAGCATCTTCAGGAACGTCGTTTTGCCGCTGCCATTCGGACCCACAAGACCGACCCGCTCACCGTAATGAACCATCAGATCAGCACCATCAAAAATCAGCTTATCTCCATAGCGCTTGGAAACACCAATCGCCTTGATTGTCTCCTTCCCTGACCTCATTGCATCGCTAAAATGAAGTCTCATATTCCTGCGCTCAAAAATCGGTTTATCGATTCGGTCCAGTTTATCAAGCTTCTTCTGAATGCTCGAAGCACGCCTGAAGAACTTGTTATTGTCCGCCCTCAGCGCCCAATCGCGCAGGCTCGTCACCTGATTCTCCATATTATTGATCTTTTTCTGCTGCTCTCGGAACTGGTCGTATTGCACCCGCATATTCTCTTCTTTTTGGCTGATAAAGGCCGAATAGTTCCCTTTGTAGCTGATCGTTTCCATATCTTCAATCTCGACGATCTTATTGACGACGTTATCAAGGAAGTAGCGGTCATGCGAAACAATCAGCACAATGCCCTTATAATTTTTCAAAAAGCCTTCCAGCCATTCAATCGATTCCATATCGAGGTGATTCGTCGGCTCATCCAGCAGCAGGATATCCGGTTGATGAACGAGGATTTTGCCAAGACCTACCGTCGTCTTCTCCCCGCCGCTCAGCAAATCGAAATCCATCTGTAAAAAGTCCTGTGTAAACTTAAGCCCGGTGCAAACCTTGCTCAGCTTCTCCTCCTGTTCGTACCCACCTCTTGCTTCATATAAATTCACGAGATCACTGTATTTACTAAGCGCTTTTTCCAAAGCTGCATCTTCCAAGACCTGCATCTGCCCCTCTAGCTCGCGCATCTGTTTTTCAATCCCATGGACCTCTTCAAAAGCAAGGTTCAGCACATCGATTACTTTCAAGCCGGCTGGATACGAAGGCATCTGCTCCAGGTAAGCAAACGACGCTCCCCTCGGGCGATGAATCAGCCCCTCATCATATCCAGGGCTTGAGGTCTGCGGGTATCCGGGATAATAATGCATCCTCTCGATTCCGGCAATAACTTTAAGAATCGTGCTTTTGCCGCTTCCGTTTGCTCCTACGATCCCGACCTTATCCCCTTCAAATGCTTCCAATGTAAAGCTGTTCACGACCAATGTCGCTTCCATATATTTTTTGATTCCGTGCACTTTCAGTTCTAACATATCCATTCCTTCTTTCATCCATAATGAAGCTACGCTTTTATGGACAGCACAAAGAAGAACCCATTTACTATTATAAGAAAAGCGTAAGCGCCTTGGTCAGCCCCGACAAGCGCTGGAGGGCCGACCGATGAAGTCGTTCTTTGACTTCGTTGGGCGGACCGAAATCGAAATGTATAGCCGACTGCCCAGAAACGCAGAAACTGGAGACTCCGACAAAGAAGCGCTTTTTGCTTCTGCCGGCGGAGTTGAAGTTTCGGAGTTTCTAGGAGGCGACACTAGACAAGCGACTCGAGCTGCTCAAAGCTAACGCTTCTCGCAAGATACTCTGAGAAGCACAAGCAAGGATGAAAACTGGCTAGGCGCTAGAGCTAGACAATTCTCGGAGTGAAAGATTACTTTTCTTATATATAAATAAAAAAGACCGTAGAAATCCCCTACAGTCTTGAATCAACATTTTCAGCGAGCTCAAATAAGCCTATGCCAAAAAATCCGTATCATGATTCAGTAAAGTAAGTTTTCTTCTAATTGCTGCAATTCCATAAAGAGCATAACGAAATAAACCTATGCAAATAGGCTTTTTACACTCAATACAAAATTCTTATTAATAAAAATTAATAATTAGCAATTAGATGTTGGTTCCATAAACTTACTTTCCCTCCTCAACCATTTGCTTCATTATCTCAGGTTTACAATATTTTGTAAATGAAATTGGATATTTTTTCATGATTCTTCTTCACCGAGGACAGGCATAGGATGGTAGAAAACTTGTCCATAAGAAAGGATTCTTGACCATGATTCCGTTCCGCTCCAAGCTTACCGCCTCTTTTTATGCTCTGTTATCAATCAGCTTTTGGGGAGTTTCTTTTGTATCTGCCAAAGCCGTACTACAAAAGCTCGACCCTTTTTCATTGTTGGTGTTCCGCTTTGGCATAGGTGCCTTATTTTTGTTCGTGATTTTACTGCTCAGTCGTGAACGGCTCCGGATTTCGTTGAGTTACCTTCCTCACCTGGTTGTCCTTGGAATACTGGGCGTCTTCGTCCATCAAGTCCTGCAGGCAACGGCCCTGTTAACGATCAATGCCTCATCTGCCGGATGGCTGATCTCATTCTCCCCAATTTTCACGGTTCTTCTGTCGATCTTATTTTTGCATGAAAAGATGGACGTGAAAAAAGCAATTGGAATGCTGATCGCCATTACAGGGGTTTTTATTGTCACTACAACCCGAAGCGGTCATTCATTCGAGTTCGCCATGAACATCGGCTTCATCCTGATGATGTTGAGCACCCTGAACTGGGCAGTATATTCCATCCTTTTAAAAAGACTGCAAATCCCTTACCCCGCTCTCGTAGTCACTTTTTACATGAGCTTGATCGGCTTCCTGCTCACCATCCCTTTTTTGATCCGGAACAGAGGCTGGGAATCTCTCCCGATGCTTACACAGACAGACTGGGCACATCTTCTTTTCCTGGCGATATTCGTGTCTGGAATTGGCTATTGGTATTGGGGAAAGGCGCTAGAGGTGCTGGATGCTTCAAAGGTAACCATGTTCATATACCTTGAGCCGCTGGTCACCTTGATTGCTGCTATATTCCTTCTACATGAAAAATTTATCCTCATAAGTGCATTCGGCGGCATCATAATTATTATAGGAGTGGCCATTGTCAATGGCGGCCTTGCCCGTCTTGTAGCGAGTGCAATTTTTAAAAAATGAGAAAGGTGGGAGTGACCTTGACTTTGCATCCTCAGGCAAAAAACGTGTTAGAATCATTGAAAAATCCATCCAGACTAGAGATGAAGGAAGCGCTGACGGAGCTCAATATGTCTGTAACTGACCT
Source organism: Mesobacillus jeotgali (assembly GCF_031759225.1). Lineage (NCBI taxonomy): Bacteria > Bacillati > Bacillota > Bacilli > Caryophanales > Bacillaceae > Mesobacillus > Mesobacillus jeotgali. The sequence goes on along the minus strand of NZ_CP134494.1, from coordinate 413,519 downwards.
AGCGCCTTTACTTCAATCATCTTCCGGAAAGCCTTATTACCGTAAACTACTGTATAAAAACGAAGATGTCGAGCTGCTCGTGATGAACTGGTCAGATTTAGAATGCTCTCCACATGACCATGGCGATTCCCATGGATGGATCCAGGTTCTTAATGGGACTTCTGTTAATTCCGTTTACGAGGTCAATGGCAATAACCTGCCGAAAGAGCTATTCAAGGAGTACCATCATCAAGGCCAGTACTTTTTCGCACCTAAGAAAGGCGTCCATAAAATGCAGGCCGACGATACAAGGGGACTCGTCACCCTCCACCTATATTCTCCGCCCATCAGCGGCATGAAAGTTTACGATTTCGAAAAATGCGCAGCCTGTATCGTCTCTGGTGATTGCGGAGCATGGTGGCCGGATGAACAGCGTCAGAAACTGAAAGAAATTAGGCTAAAAAAAGAAGCATAGGGGTGTAATTCACCCTATGCTTCACTTCCTATTCCCTGTACTTCAAGGCCAAACCTTTAAGGAAATTCCGCGCGAATTTATCGCCGCATTCCCGGTAGTTTTTATGCCCCTCTTTTCGTAAAATAGCCCCCAGCTCGCCTTTCGAAACACGCACTCCCGCAAGGTCAAAGATTTCAAGCATATCCTCGCTCGTCAGCGCCAGCGCGATCTTCACCTTTTTCAACAGCTGGTTATTTACTGTCTCCCCGGTCAGCGGCGGAGTGCCAGTCTCCCCTGGACGCTTTCCTCTTTTAAAAGTGACAAAACCATTCAAGAACTGCTCCATCATTGCATTGTTGACTCTTATGTAGCCTTCTGGGACAATCTCTTCACCATATTCATCTTCATCTATCCTCTGCAGCATCATGCGGACATCGTCCTTCGTCACGTTCATGCCGCCAAGCTTGAAGATCTCTACCATATCAGTATCTTTAATATCCAGTCCGTAGCGCAAACGGATCATTATGTCATTGTTAAGCATGAAAAACCCTCCTATCGAAAGCTATACTATTAGTATTCCCGATTAACTACTGCAGTCTACCATTAAATGATGAAAAAGCCTATATTTTTCACCTTCTAAATTCCAATTCGATTAGAGCTAAAATAAGGATAACCGAAGAACCGGATGTTCCATATTTATACCCGGTCACTATTAAAAGAGAATAAAGGTTCATTGCTAACCGCCCTTACAAAAAGCCTTGATCAAACTCGTGTGTGATTAAGGCTTTTTTGATGTGTAAAAAGTCTGCAAATTAGTCTTCTTCAATAATGGGTTACCTGATCTGTCATTTCTCCATCTTCAGTGGCCAAACACATGCCCAGTGCTGTCATAATTCCTCCTTTTCTATGATGATACTTTTTAGCTTTGGCAAGGGGCTTTCTCTAAGGCAAAACCCCTATGGGTACTTACTTTTATCACCCTCTGTCAAAGAATGTTCAAGACTTTTTGACAGAATTGTGTTGGTGTTCCCAGATGTGAGGTTCGTCACAACTGATGTGTGATATAAATGGTTTATTAATCTTGTAAACACTCACTCAAAAATATTTGGAGGAATTAAAATGGCTCGCATAAATAAATGGAATCCTGAAGACGATGGTTTTTGGCAATCCGAAGGCAAAAAGCATGCCCAACGTAACTTATGGATCTCTGTTCCTTCCTTGATGCTCGCGTTCATTGTCTGGCAGATTTGGTCTGTAGTCGCAATTCGCTTGAATGATATTGGCTTTAGTTTTACTGATCAGCAGCTTTTCACTCTGGCAGCAATGCCTGGTCTTGTAGGGGCAACTTTACGATTTGTGTATACCTTTGGCGTTGGAATGATGGGCGGCCGTAACTGGACGGTCCTGTCAACAGCCGTACTTGCGATTCCTGCAGTCGGAATCGGTTTTGCAGTCCAGAATCCTGATACACCATATTCTGTGATGCTTTTACTGGCAGCACTTTCCGGCTTGGGTGGCGGTAACTTCTCTAGTTCTTCATCCAATATCAGCTTCTTTTTCCCGAAAAAAGCACGCGGAACCGCGCTTGGCATTAATGGCGGTTTAGGAAACATGGGTGTGTCAGTCGTTCAATTCGTAACTCCATTGATCATTACAACTGGAACTTTCGCTTTTATCGCTGGCGATGGACAGAAATTGTCTAACGGCCAGGAAGTATTTCTGCAAAACGCAGCATTCATCTGGCTTTTACCAATCGCGATTGTCACAATCGCAGCCTGGTTCGGTATGGATAACCTGCCTGGAACAAAGCAATCGTTCTCTGATCAATTCGTCATTGTTAAAAGAAAGCACACTTGGATCATGACATGGCTTTACGTTGCAACATTCGGCTCATTCATTGGATACTCAGCGGCATTCCCGCTATTGTTAAAATCTCAGTTCCCTGAATATATCTCATTAGCATTCTTAGGTGCTTTCCTTGCTGCAGCATCCCGCCCAGTAGGCGGCTGGCTTGCTGATAAGATGGGTGGCGCGAAGCTGACATCAATCGTACTGGTTGTAATGATGGCTGGTGCCGGAAGCGTCATTTACTTCCTTGGCACTAAGCAGTTCGGCGGCTTCCTGGCATCATTCTTGATCCTGTTCATCGCTTCCGGAATCGGTTCCGGTTCAACATTCCAAATGATCCCTGGAATCTTCGTACCGAAAGAAGCAGCACCAGTACTAGGTTTCACAGCAGCATTCGCAGCTTACGGATCCTTCCTGATTCCAAAGCTTTTTGGATGGTCCGTGAACATTTCAGGTGGGTATGTGCCCGCATTCTTTATCTTCATCGGATTCTATGTACTGTCAATCGTCCTGAACTGGTATTACTACCAGAGAAAAGAATCTGTCGCAGTACTTGAAGCGCAAAAGACAACTGCTTAAAATCAAGAGTCTCACCTATTAGTCAGGTGAGACTCTTTTTCCAAATTTTATGTTTCCAAAAGATAAATAATGGGTATTTGGTACTATATAGAGAGAAAGATAGTTTCACTAAAAGGGGAGATAAAGATGCTGACACTTTTTCTATTCCAGAGGGAACTAAGCCAACTGAAAAATGAGTATCAATCAAGTGCTGATAAAGTCATCAAAACACAAATTCAAAAGGACATGGCGCTCCTGACAGCTGCCATAAAAGAAGTGAAAGAGGCTTTGGAATCAAGGTGTTCCTTGAATTCAGCCGAGAATATATAGCAAAAAAAGAAACCGTATCGACCAGGCCACTGAAAATCTGCCGATTTTTTAGATTTTCATGATAACCAAACAAAAAAGCCGATCCAACTCCATATTTTTGGAATTGAATCGGCTTTTTTTCCAGTTTCTTGTCCCCTTTGGCCTCTATTGTTGCCCTTTCAGTTTTAAAATTCTTTTTAAATTGACCGTGAAAATGGCCATGGCGCCTTGCATTTCCATGCCAATTAGACCCGAGGATGTGGCTACATCATACCCGTGTCTGTGTTTCAACTCGCTATTCTTCGCTTCAATCTTATAGCGCTCCTTGGACTTCTGCTTAAAGTATTCACTTTCCTGAAACTCTGCCTGGTCTAGGTGTTCAGTTGACTTCAAGGAAACAGAATACGTCTTACTTTTCGCACCTTCTTTATAACAGCCTTCCCTTAAGGGGCAACGCTTGCACTTATCAATATCAAAATAATAGGTATCTACCTGGTTCGTTCCAGTGTTTTTCTTTCCGGTTCGAGCCTTTCTGATTGCGAGGTGTCCTGCTTTACAGACATACATCCCAGCGTCCTTATTAAATTCGAATTCGTCTTCCTTTGAGCGGAATCCCTGGGTAACACTTGGATTCAATTTTGCGACCAAGTTTATTTTGTTTGTTTTACTGTACTTAATATTGTCTTTTTCTGAATACGCCGCATCGCCGATCACAGTCTCAACCTGTATACCTGCGTCTTCGCTTTTCTCAATAAGAGTTTGAAGTTGCTTGCCATCGTTTTTCTCGCCTGTCGTAATGACAGCTGCCGTTATGATTCGTTCCTCGCTCATTGCCAGGTGGGTCTTGTATCCAAAGAAAGAGGAATCTGCCGTCTTGTGTCCCACTTTCGCATCATGATCCTTTGAGCATTTGATCTGTTCAAGGTCATCTGCGACCGTCTCTTTCAATAAGTTAAGCTGTTCTTTTACTACCGGGTATTGAATCAGGGTCTCTTCCTTTTCAATCACTTCAATGAGTTTCTGTGAATAGGCAATTTCATCCTCCAACACATCAGTCTTTGTCTTGGAAGGAAATTTGGATTTCATGGATTCATCGATTTGGTAAATTGCCTTCCTTAGCTTCTTGGAACGCTCCATCAGAACTTCTTTCGGTTTCATCTGATTATAACGGGCTTTTGTATGAGTGGCATCGACAATAATGGATTTGCTTTTGATGATCTCTTTTTCTAAAGCAATCTCCACCGTTTTATTAATAAGCAGATCCAGGAGGTTAATATCCTTTAACCTCAATTTACGGAATTTGGTCAGGGAGCTCGGGTCTATAACTTCCTCTTCTGGAGTCATATCCAGAAAATATTTGAACGACATATCATACTTCGAACGATCAACAATATCCACGTCCGAAAGGTCATGGATGGTTTTTAATAATAGATATTTGAACATGCGAATGGGATCGATTGCGTTCCTGCCGTTATCAAGGCAATACTTATCCTTGAGCTCTTCATAAACAAAGGTAAAGTCAACCAGATCATTAATCTGACGCAACATATTATCCTTTGGCACGATAAGGTCATAGAGACCCATATAAGGACTTAGTTTGATTGATTGTTGCATTGACATCATTGGAACCACCCATTTCAGCTAAATTAATTCTATTATAAAATAAAAACCGCCCAAATCCCTTAAAAAAGTCAGGATTTGAACGGTTTATAGTTTGTCTAAATAAGGTTTAGTAGCACTAGGTTGATTGGAACGGAAGGTGCGTAGACTCCTGCGGGATCAGCGGGACAGGTGAGACCCCGCAGGCGCTTTAGCGCTGAGGAGGCTCACCGCACGCCCCGCGGAAAGCGAAGCAACCTGGAGTGGAAATCAACCGGTCCTATTTAACAAGCTATCCAGTGGGGACTTTTTCAGTGGCCTCGTATCGACCGGTTTCTTTTTTTTTGGCTCGTAAACTTTGTTGCTTTCACAGTGCTAGTTTAGTCAATTTTTTTCAAGCTAATTGGCCAACCGGGGCAGGCTTTCCAAACAAATACCCTTGAAACAGTTGATATCCGTTCGCCTTAAGCCACTCAAAATCTTCCTCAGCCTCGATTCCCTCTGCAAGCGGAACAGAGCCCAATCTCTTTGCTTCGGCTAAAAACGCGGAAGCTGTCTGCTGTTTTTGAGGATCGACGGCAACTCCCTGGACATACTTCATATCCAGTTTCATATAATGCGGCTGCAGGTCAGCGAGCAATTCCAGCGTACTATACCCTTCGCCTACATCGTCCAATGCATAACGGAACCCCTTTTCTTTGTAAAAAGCCAGGATCCGTTTCAAATGGTCAGTGTCTTCCACATTTTCCGTTTCCACGACTTCAAAGACTAGCCGGTCCGGGTGCACCCCTAAGGTGTCTGCCAACAAGGTGGTCGATCTCAAACAGTATTCTGGTGAATAAATGGAGGTCGGAATGAAATTGATAAAAACCTTTTTATCTGTAAAAGCAGCCGCCCTTACTGCAGCCATCCGGCAAATCCGGTCAAGTGCATACAATCGGTCCCTTTTCCTCGCTGCCCCGAAGATCTCTCCAGGATAAATCATTGTTCCATCTTCACGATAGAATCTGGCCAGCATCTCATACGCATAAACATCCCCTGCTCCATCAATGATCGGCTGAGCATGGCAGGTCACCAGCTCTTTACGGATAACTTCATCAATCCACTGGCTCTCGAGGACTTCTTCCGCTTCAGCGACCAGCAGCCACTTCTTGCCCTCCAGCCGGAAAAAGACCTTCTCGAACTCCATATGATCCCGGCAAAAATCAAGAAAATCCCTCATTCCTGATTCCTTTATCATGAACGAATCGCCATCCACCCAAACCAATTCACCATTGCGTTCCATATGCTCAATCACTTCAGGAAAGATGAACAAATTCCGTTCCCCTTCAACCTTGATTTCAAACTGCAGACTCCCCACCACACACGCACTACAACTCATGAACGACAGCTTCCTCTCAAGTTAGTTAGTTATCACTATATCATTAATAGGTAAAATGAACCAATAACATAGCGCTAAACACAACAAAATAGGGGGAGAGGAATAGGCGATTGTAGGGCGCTCATGTATAATGAAGTGGTTTTTCTAAATTATTCACTAAGGAGCCAATCATGTCATACATACAAACCATATCCCCTCAACACGACCCCTGGGAAGCCTATCTTGATGTCGAACAATACGGCAGCCCTCAACTCACCAATATCGAATTCACGACAACAACCCTCTGCAATATGCGTTGCGAGCACTGCGCTGTCGGCTATACATTGCAAACCAAGGACCCTGCCGCACTTCCATTGGAGCTGCTTTTGCACCGGCTGGACGAAATCCCGAAGCTTCGCTCTTTAAGCATTACCGGCGGGGAACCGATGCTTTCCCTTTCTTCTGTAAAAAATTACGTTGTCCCTATTTTAAAATACGCTTCTGAACGTGGTGTCCGCACGCAAATCAATTCCAATTTGACAATGGACCTGTCACGCTATGAGATGATCATCCCCTATTTGGATGTTCTCCATATCTCCCATAATTGGGGTACGGTCGATGACTTCGTCCAAGGCGGATTCGCGATGATGGAAAAGAAACCCGACTACCAGAAGCGCGAAAAATATTTTGCAAGAATGATAGAGAACAGCAGAGAGCTCGTCAAAGCAGGAGTCATGGTGTCGGCAGAAACAATGCTCAATAAACGGACCTTGCCCTATCTTGAAAAAATACACAGGCAAATCGTAGATGAAATGCACTGCCAGAGGCATGAGGTGCACCCTATGTATCCTAGCGATTTTGCCAGCAGCCTTGAATCGCTGACGCTTGAAGAAACTCGCCATGCCATCCACCATCTGCTTGACAATCGTGATGAAAATGTGTGGATGTTGTTCGGGACGCTGCCTTTTTATGCCTGCAGCAGCAACAAGGAGGACCTGGAACTCCTGAAACGTCTATATAGCAGCAAGAACGTCACCGTCAGGAATGATCCGGATGGACGTTCGCGCCTTAATGTGAACATTTTCAATGGCGATATCATCGTCACCGATTTCGGCGACACCCCTCCGCTAGGCAATATTCAGGACACAAGGCTGGAAGACGCCTATCAAAAATGGCAAGAATCCGAAGTCGCCAAGCAGCTAAGCTGCCACTGCCCAGCTGTATCCTGCCTGGGCCCGAACATTCTCGTGAAAAATAGCTACTACCAGGAGACCGATTTCAGCAAGAGGCAGCATAATATTTCTAAATACTAATTTTAAAAGGCCCGATCCCTATTGGATCAGGCCTTGTTTTATATCATAAAGCTTTCATCACTTCCGCTGCCGCTCGCTCTGCTGCTTGAAGTGCTCCTTCCAAATGCCCTCCATGTCCAGACGCTGTTTCTGTACCCGCGAAAATCACACTCTTTTCCCACGATATGTTTCCTGCCGGCAGGCCATATTCCGGAAATGTGGTCAACGGTATTGCATCTTCATCCACAGCTGTTGCCTGATCGCTACCCCAATCTTTGTAAAATAGAGCTAGAGGATTCCCTGCTGAAGGACCAAAGAGCCGTATCAATTGGTCGGTGACAAGCCTCAAAATCTGTTCCTCACCAAGATCCTGCCGCATTTTAGTCGGAATGCCGAAAAAGCCAAAAAGTGCGCCATATTCATTGTCAGAAGAAGCGTCATGAATTTCCTGCAGTGGACCGGCCCAGCTGGTGACCTGTCCGGAAAGACCTTCCTCTCTCCAAAATGGCCGATCATAAACCGCAACCACTTTCGCCTGTCCTGCCATCCAAGTCGGCTTGTCTTTCAGGCTGGCTCTAAGTCCATCCGGGAGTGCCGGTGAAAAAGCAATCCTTTCCGCAACGATTCGAGGCGGCAATGCCAGGATCACCGCTCCTGCAGAGATGGTTTTCACGGATCCATCAATTTGCCCAGCTTCTATTGTGACTCCGCCAGCTTTCTCCAGTTGGATAGCCTTTACCTCGGTATTCAGTTCAACACTGCCTTCAGGAAGTGATGCTGCGATGGCATCCACAAGGGTTTGAACACCGCCGTCCAGCCTTACCGATCTCTCAACAGCACCATCCGGCAGAACATGCCGCTGCACAGGACCAGATTGCGATTGTTCAAAAAGTATGGCTCCTGCGGCATACTGCTCTATAGTTGGCAGTCCAAGATCCTTGACCAATTTTGTGATGATAGGCTCATGATTTGGCCAATACCATGTGGAACCCAAATCATACCTGCCCAGCTCGGGCCTGTCATTGGATTCCATACTTAAAACCCTTCCCCCGATTCGACTTCGTGCCTCCAGTACTCTGCAGCTTATTCCTTTTGAAACAAGCAAAGCAGCAGCATGCAACCCGGATAAGCCAGCCCCGACAATCACGACCGGTTGCTTCATCATGTTTTCCTCCATTCATTACACTTCGTTACTGGTGACAGATCCAAGAGCGTTTTTTTATCCGAAGCAAGATCAAGCCTTCCCACAGTCACGCTGCGACCTGCTTAAAGTTCAATCTGCTTGATCACCCTTGCTGGATTGCCGCCAACCACGACATTGTCGGGAACGTCCTTTGTCACGACTGCTCCTGATGCAATCACGACATTGTCACCAACCGTCACTCCCGGGTTGATGATGGCACCTCCGCCAATCCAGACATTGTGTCCAAAAGTAATCGGCTTCGCATATTCCCGTCCCGAATTCCGCTCAGTTGGGTCAAGCGGATGGGTGGCTGTATAGATTTGAACGTTCGGCGCAAGCATACAATTGTCGCCAAACCGGACTTCACAGACATCAAGGATCGTACAGTCGAAATTGGCAAAAAAGTTCTCGCCGACATGAGTGTTATATCCATAATCAAACCGGATATTCGGCTCCATCACGACGGTCTCACCTGTTGAACCGAGCAATTCCTTCAATAACCTCGTCCGGTTCTCACCTTCTGTTTCTAATGTTTGATTATAAAGTCTCACTTTTCGCCTTGCTTCCTCGCGTTCTTTTACCAAAACTGGGTCTGCAGGGTTGTACATTTCCCCCGCCAGCATCTTTTCTTTTTCCGTTTTCATGTTGATACCTGCTTTCCAATTGAGTATATAGGACGTCAAAAAAAATGGAAGCATAAGGAACGTCCCCTTTGCTTCCATTTTATCAATAGTTGCGAAACTTATAAAATCAACAACCCCAGCACTCTACAGTTCATCAAATCCATTGTCAGCGGATGTCTTCGTGTACTGTCTTGATTTTTGCTCGAAGAAGTCTGTCTTTCCGAGATCCACTTCCTGATAGGCGATGATCCATCTTAGCGGATTGGTACGATATCCTTCGAATGGAGCATCAAAGCCTAGTTGTTCTGCCCGTTTGTTGGCCATGAATTTTATATAGGCTTCGAGGTCTGATATGAGCAGGCCGTCAATATCGTTTCCGATGATATATTCTGCCCAATCGATCTCCAAACGCGCTGCTTCCCGGAAGGAATCAGTGCCAAATTCCCTCAAGGAGCTGGTGTCATACTCAGGATTTTCACGCAGGATTTCCTTGAAGATTTTTTCGAATAACCCTACATGAAGCTGTTCATCACGATTGATATAATTAATCATCGTGCTCGTGCCGACCATTTTCTGATTGCGCGCCAGATTATAAAAGAAGGCAAAGCCCGAATAGAAAAACAAGCCCTCAAGAATGACATCATAGATAATTGAATGCAGCAGATTTTCGATGCTCGGGTTTTCAGCAAAACCTTTGTATCCGTCCGTGATGAATTCGTTCCGCTTGCGCAAGATTGGTTCTGTCCTCCAGTAGTCGAACACTTCCTCCTGCTTCGACTTGGAAACGATGCTTGACAGCACATAGCTGTAGGAATGGTTATGAATCACTTCCTGCTGTGCCAGCATGATCATCAGCGCATTCAAACTGGAATCTGTTAGATAATCTGCAACTTTACCTGCATAGTCGGTTTGAATGCTGTCGAGCAATGCCAGCAGCCCGATGATTTTTAAAAATGTATCTTGCTCCTTTCCGGTAAGTGTAGAAAACTGTTTGATATCCTTTGACATATTGATTTCAAATGGAGTCCAGAAATTCCCCAGCATCCTCTTGTATTTTGGATATGCCCATTGGTAGCGTACATCATCCCAGTTCAGGATATTCGAACTCCTGCCATTGATGATGCCGGTGGAAGCATTAGGAGCATCAACGTCAATCAGCACTCTTTTTTCCATGGATTTCCCCGTCCCTTCCTCTTAACTATGACAGCTTTCACATTCCACAAAATCACTGCTCGATGTGGAACGGACATAATAAGTGGTCTTCAGTCCCGATTTCCAGGCATCCAGATGCAAATCCAGCAGCGTCTTTGCTTTGATTGTATTTTTTACATAAAAATTAAATGAGATGGACTGGTCAATATGGCGCTGGCGCCTTGCATTCTGCTTAATGCTCCAATGCTGATCCACATTGTAGGCCGTCTTGTAGAACCACAGGGTTTCGGCAGTTAGGTCAGGTGCGGTCACTGGAATCTTGTAATCCTTTTTCTCCTCAGAGTACTCGAGCCTGAAAATCGGGTCTATGCTTGCTGTCGAACCTGCCAGGATCGAGGTTGAAGAATTCGGCGCCACTGCCATCAGGTATCCATTCCTGATACCATGCTTCTTTACTTCCCCCGCAAGGCTCTCCCATCTTTCACCTGCATACTGTCTCTTCCCGAAAAACTGTCCTGTACACCAATCGGATCCCTCAAAATATGGATATACCCCTTTTTCTTTAGCCAGTTCCATGCTTGCACTGATGGTTAAATAGGCCATTCTTTCATAGAGTGCATCACAATACTCGACAGCCTCTTCACTTTCCCATTTGATTCCTTTCAGGGCGAGAAGATGGTGCCAGCCGAATGTCCCCAGACCGATTCCCCGATAGTTCTTGTTCGTGATCTGGGCCTGCAGCACCGGAACCTCATTGATATCGATGACGCAATCAAGCATTCGTACCTGTATATCTATCACTCGCTCCAGGACATCATCTATGACCGTTTTCGCCAGGGAAATCGAGGATAAGTTGCAGACAACGAAGTCTCCTGGCTTTTTATAAATTAAAATCTTTCCGTTCTCCACTTTTTCCTCTTCTAGAAGGGTCGGGCTCATATTCTGGGTAATTTCAGTGCAAAGATTGCTGCAGTAGATCATGCCCTTATGATGATTAGCATTCATCCTGTTCACCTGGTCCCTGTAAAACATATATGGAGTGCCGGTTTCAAGCTGGGAGATCATGATTGACTTAAAGATTTCGATGGCAGGCACCACTTCATGTGACAAGCCCGGATGATAGACACATTCCCAGTACTTTTCCCGGAAGGAGCCTGCTCCCTTTTCCTCATCAAAGAAATCCTCAAGCGAATAGCCCATGACTTGCCTTACCTCATGCGGGTCAAATAGATACCAGTCTCCGCGTTTTTCTACTTGCTCCATAAAAAGATCTGGGATGCAGATGCCTGTGAATAAATCATGTGTCCTCTGGCGCTCGTCCCCATTGTTCAGCTTTGCGTCTAGGAATGGGAAGATATCTTTATGCCACACATCCAGATAGACGGCAATCGCCCCCTGGCGCTGCCCTAATTGATCGACCGAAACCGCTGTGTTATTCAGCTGCTTCATCCATGGAATGACACCGGAACTGATCCCTTTGAAGCCTTTGATATCACTGCCGCGGCTCCTGATTTTACCAAGATAGACACCAATGCCACCTCCGTTTTTGCTCAAGGTCGAAATATCCGTATTAGAATCATAGATACTCCTTAAATCATCAGCCACTGTATCGATAAAACAGCTTGATAGCTGGCCATAGCTTTTGCCGGCATTGGCAAGCGTTGGAGTCGCGACTGTCATATAGAGGTTTGAAAGCGCCCAGTAAGCTTCCTCCACTAATTGAAGCCGCTTTTCCTTCGGCTCTTCCGCCAGCAATGTCATGGCGATGATCATGAACCTCTCCTGCGGCAGTTCAGCAACATCGCCTGTTTGCGTGCGCGCCAGGTACCTTTCCGCCATCGTTAACAGGCCGATATATGTAAACAGCTCATCTCTCTTGGAATCAATGACTTTTTCCAAAAGGTCTATCTCTTCCCGGGAGTACGATTCTACGATTTCACCATCATAGATTCCTATTTCTATCAACCTATTGATTAGTTCATAGAATGAACCATATCCAGCTGCTCCCCTAAAGCCCGAACTAAGCTTGTACAATCTCTTCAGGTAAAACCGTGCTGCAACATATGTCCAGTCCGTTTCATTCCGGTCAATTCGCTCCACTGCGTTCAGAATCAGCATGTTATCAATCTGGTCATCTGTCATATCCTTCACACGATGAGCCTGTTCCACCTTTTTCTTGAAATCTGAAAAATCCAGTCGTGGAAATTCTTGTTCCATTTCTTCAATCTGTTTCGCGGCTTTTTCATCCTTAACTTGATTGCTCATCGTCTATTCCTCCAGCTTGATTACTTTTCCTTTTTTCCAGCCTGTGCTGCCTTCTCATATCGGCCGTGTTGAACAGCTCCCATTCCTCAGCATTCTCCGGAATCACCCTTGCCACCGGAATTGGAGTGCCATTTTCATCCTTAGCGACCATGGTTAAAATCGAGGTGGTCGTCAAAGTCTTTTTACAAGTTTTCAAGTTTTCGCTTTCTACTTTCACGAACACTTCCATTGATGTTCTGCCTGTCGAAATCACCATTGCTTCCAGGGTCAATATATCGCCCACTACTGCGGAAGACAGGAAATTAACTGAGTCAATCGAGGCCGTGACGACTGCCGTTCTGCTGTGCTTCATCGCCGCAATTGCCGCGATTTCATCAATATAAGCCAATACCGTTCCGCCAAAAATCGTTCCAAGATGGTTTGTGTCCGGCGGCAGCACCAGCACATTCTGAAAAGTCCTCGACACATTTGTTGATAATCCTTCCATTCCTGACCTCCTGTTTTTTTAAAAATACTCCCTGAAAAATGAGAAAAACCCATCTCGAAAGATGGGTTAAAGTTAACGTTGATGTCATGAACAGCTCAAATGAAACGAAAAACCAGCATAAGCCTGTCAATTAATCCCCGTAATACCTTCCCAATTCCCGAAGAAGATAACACGAATAAATATGGCAGGTCTCCTGACTTGTGCTTCACCCTACTTTAAGGCCTTCCCATCTATTTGTTAGACAGTGGTTCTTCCTCATTTCGTCAGCACTTACAGTTGCGGGAACAGTTCTGGATTCTCACCAGATTCCCTATTAAGTCTTATTCAGACACCATACTTACCGGTATATTCAATATTTAGTTATGAAAAAACTAATCTAACACAATATATCGTGTTATGAATTGATAGTAAATCATCTTTCTTTCTTTTTCAACTATTTTTCATCGGGGCTTAATCCACGACAATATATGTGGCTTTCACTGGTCCATGCACACCGACGATCAGGTTCATCTCGATGTCGGCACTGTTGCTTGGTCCGGTGATGAAGCTGACATAGGATGGTACATCTTCGCCGCCGGCCTGAGCTTGATGAATATGTCTGGCTGCCTGTGTCATTCGCGGCACGAGGGTGCTTTTTGGAATGATGGCAATGAAGGTACGCGGCAGCAGGCTGATGGAACGCCCATTGTCTTTTGTATTGAACAATGTCACGGTTCCCGACTCGGCTAGTGTGATATCACTGAACACAAGACCGACATCCGCTCGTTCCGCGATCTTTTGATTTTCTTTGCCAAGCGCTGGATCCCAAACATGGACATCCACGCGGTCTCCCTGTTCTTCGAAAAACTTTGTGATCCCATACTCTTGATGGCGGGCATCATTCGATGTGACGATCGCTTTGCCTTCATAGGCCTTAAGCGTTTCGTTCAACACTTCTGTCAGTCCGACACGATCTGTCCGTTTAAAAGTGGTATGGATGACCTTGCAGTGTTTTTCGAGCACTTCGACAAGTTCATCCTGGCTCATGCCTTTGAACACTTCGTCCTGGGGAGTAACGCTCCATTGTGGCCGCTCCACACCTTCTGTCCGCCGCTCCCGGCCAAGTCTTGATGCCAGTTTATCTAAAAAGGCTTCTCGATTTTGGATGCTCATTTGGATTCACCGTCCTTCTGTCTTTGCTTGAACCACGAACGGAACGATTGTCCCTGTGGAGCGTAAAAATCACGGACTTCGGTCCACGCCTTCAGTGGCCCTGGTCCATTTTCAATCATTCCGTCTTTCGTCCATGGCCCAAGCGCCGGTTTAGCCATTTTTGCACTCATATTATAAATTGCCGGATTAGAAGCCCATGCCGCAAAACCTTTCATCATTAATTTTTCAGCCGTCGGGGCTTTCTTTTCTTTCTCGACGATGATTTGGCGATGGCGGATCAAATGCTCATGCAACGGAATTTTAACAGGACAGGCTTCGGTACAAGCCGCGCACAATGTCGATGCATACGGAAGCTCTTTATGGTCATCATACCCTTCCAATAGCGGCGTGATCACCGCACCGATTGGACCTGGATAAATCGAGTTATACGCATGTCCCCCGATATGGCGGTAAACCGGACACGCATTGATGCAGGCCGCACAGCGAATGCAATGCAGTGCCGACTGAAACTCGGTTCCAAGGATCTTGGAGCGGCCGTTGTCGACAATCACCAAATGGAATTCCTCAGGACTATCCACTTCCTGCTCAAGGCGGGCACCGGTAATCGCCGTGATATAGCTCGTCAGTTTCTGGCCAACAGCTGCCCGTGTCAGCAGGCTGACCAGGACCTCCATTTCCTCCCATGTCGGCACGATCCGTTCCATACCCATTACCGTGATCACGGTATCCGGAAGGCTCGTCACCATCTCGGCGTTCCCTTCATTTGTGACCAGCGTGATCGATCCAGACTCTGCAATCGCAAAGTTGCAGCCTGTCACACCGACATCGGCTGATAAAAAGTCCTGGCGCAGCTGCTCACGGGCAAATGCGGCCAATTCTTCCGGCGTGTCAGACCCGGTATAGCCTTTTTTCTTCGCGAACGTTTCGCGGATCTGCTGCTTGTTTTTATGAAGCGCAGGGGTCACGATATGCGATGGCGGATCTTCATCCAATTGCAGGATCCACTCACCAAGATCGGATTCAACCACTTCCGCGCCAACTTCCTCAAGCGCCTTATTCAAGCCGATTTCCTCGGTGACCATCGATTTCGCCTTGACGACTTTTTTCGCTTCCTTCTTTTGGATGATGCTTTTCACATACTGGTTCGCTTCTTCTGCTGTCTCGGCGAAAAATACATGGCCGCCGCGTCGTGATACTTGTTCACTCAATTGCTGCAGATAGTAGTCAAGGTTTTCCAGGGTATGGGTACGGATTTCCTCGCCTAAATTGCGCCAGTCCTCCCAGTTCCCAAGCTCGGCAGCCTGTGTGAGCCGGCCAGTGCGGAATCTACCCTGCGCGGAGGAAACAGCCTGCCGCATAAAATCATCTTTGATCCCTGTTTGGATTCGCTCTTTATAAGGAACCTCACCAATTTTGATGCTCATCTCTTTTCCCTCCGTCCCTTAATGTGTATTTAAAATTTCTGTGATATGGATGATCTTTACCTTTTTGCCTTCACGCTCCATGCGTCCGCCAATATTCATCAAGCAGCCCATATCAGCGCCAACCAGATACTCCGCTTGGGTCTCTGATACATGGCGTGACTTTTCACTGACCATTTCCTGTGAAATGACCGGGTTTTTCACGGCAAACGTTCCGCCAAAGCCGCAGCAATCCTCTTCCCATGGCAAATCGACAAGCTCAACACCCTTCACATTGCGCAGCAGGATTTTCGGCTGTTCTTTTACCCCAAGGAGGCGTTTCATATGGCAGGAGGAATGGAATGTCACTCTTCCTTTAAAAGTAGAGCCCAAATCGATAATGCCCATTACATCCACGAGGAACTCGGTAATTTCATAGCATTTAGCAGCAAAGACCTTCGCTTCTTCTTCCCACTCAGGGTCCCCTTTAAAAATATGCGGATATTCCTTAAGCATGCTCACGCAGGAGCCTGATGGCCCAACTACATATTCTGAATGACGGAAGGCCTTCATCATTTGCCTCATCGCAGCTTTTGCCTCTTCCAGATACCCGCTGTTGTAGGCAGGCTGTCCACAGCATGTCTGTTCCATCGGATAGTCCACTTCACATCCAACTCTTTCAAGGATTTCAAGCGTATTTTTCGCCACATCCGCAAAGAGGATATCGCTAAGACACGTACTAAATAAGGATACTTTCATATTTTCCACCTCTGGTAAAAGTCAGCCGATCATCGCGCTCCTTACTCAATGCATCTAAAAAGCCGATCCTGCACTTTCTGTAAATGCTCAAACATAGCTTGGCGCGCTTCATCTGGCTGTCGATTTTTTATTGCTTCAAAAATCCGTCGATGCTCGAAATGCAGGTCATCAACAATATTGTCTGAATACAGGAGCACCTTCCGGGTTTCCTGAATGGTTTGTGCATTCAGCGCCGAGACGCTGCCCATCAGATTGATCAATAATTTGTTATGCGTCGCATTGGCGATGGCAACGTGGAAATCCAAATCTGCTGTCGAAGCCAGCTCTTCATTTCCATTGGCATGCTCCATCACGATCAATGCTTTTTCAATCGCCAGCAAATCTTCCTCCTGGTGCACAGCAGCGGCATGAGCCGCAGTGCCGCTTTCCAGAATCTTTCGAACCTCATACAGTTCCTTCACATCTTCAAGCTTCATCAAGAAAGCGCTGGTAACAGGCAATTGGAATTTCGACGGGTCAAAAGAATTCACAAACGTCCCCTCGCCCTGCCGCATTGTCACAAGTCCCATTGTCCTTAGGCCACTTAATGCTTCCCGAATCGTAGAGCTCCCTACGTCAAAGCTTCTTGCCAGCTTTTCAACTGAATCTAATTTATCACCGGGTTTTAACTCACCCGTTTTTATCAACTCAATAATTGAGTCAGCAACTTGTTCATAAACCTTTTTCACTTTCACTCTTTTATATGGCATGTCGTTCATCTCCCATCTATTCCTTATTATACAGAGAATTTAGTTCTCCGAAAGATAGTGGGACCTTTTGGATACTATAGAAGGTTTAAAAAGATAAACCCAGAAACTCCAGCAAGGATTCCATAGAAAATCGCAGGCGCTAATGTTTTACGAATGATCTCGCCTTCTTTGCCGGAAACCCCAACAACTGCACTTGCCGCAACGACGTTATGCACACAAATCATATTTCCTGCAGCTGCCCCAATGAGCTGGACGGCCAGCACGATATTCGACTCGAGGCCAACGGAATCAGCGACATTGAATTGAATCGGCGAAAACGTAAGCGTGGAAACTGTTGCACTTCCAGTAATGAACGCCCCTAGCTCGCCAAGGAATGGGGCAACGAAAATCCATACCGAGCCCAACGAGCTTGCGAAGGATTCCGCAATATACTGCGGCATGCTGATCAATTCATTCAGGTTCAATCCTGAGTTAACAAATACTTGCACCATTGATAGAGTCGCAATCAATGAAATCGATGTCATCTTCATCGTTGATAATGACTCCTTCGATGCATTAGCAAAGGTCTGGTACGATTTTCGCTGGAATAAGAACGCTAAAACCGCTGCAGCAGTTAGGATGGTGCCTGGGGAGTACAAGAATTCCCATGCAGATGTCACGCCCTCAACACCTAAAATATTGCTCCAGGTAAAGTCGATGGTTGTTCTCGTAAACTCTTTCAGAGCAGGAACAATCCTTGTAAGCAGCAATAAAAGAACGACAACAACATATGGCGACCAGGCTGTCACAATACCCATCTTTGACTTTTCAGTCGAAACAACAAAGTCTTTACGCATTGCTGCTTTCCATTCTGTTTTCGGAAGCAAGAAACCTTTCTTAGCAGTCACAGTCGCCACCGCCAATGTGATGAGCGAGGCAAGAATCGAAACAAATTCATGTCCAAAAAGACTTGCTACCAGGAACGCACTGCCTGTATAAACGAACCCAATCATCAGCGTCCATGGAAGCATCGGCAACGCATCTTTGATACCGCTTCCAAAGAATACCGTTAAAACAACCATTAAAACGAATGGAATAAACGAACCTGCTAACAGATCAAGACTTGTCACTGTTACCGCAATATCATGAAAAAATGGCGTATCGGCACCCGGAATATTGCTCAATCCAACAGCCACCGGCGTCCCCACCGCCCCAAACATAACAGCGGTACTATCAGCAATCAATGCAATCGTTGCAGCCGCAATTGGCTGGAAACCTAAAGCAAGCATCAAAGGGCCGGTTACCATCGCAGGTGTTCCAAATCCTGCAGCTCCTTCAATAAGTGAACCGAATAAAAAGGCAACGATGATGACCTGCACCCTCATGTCACCAGAAATGCTTTGAAAACCCTGATTAATCCTCACAACCGCTCCCGTATTTCGAAGCGTGTTCAATAACACCAAAGCACCAAATAAAATCCAAAGAATCGTCAACGTTTTATGTACCCCTTGAAAAATCGATGCCAGCACCACTTGCCCTTCCATCCCCCAGGCAGTAAGCGCTAACAAAATGACGATCAATGCACTCAACGTCATCCCCTTCGCTGCAGGCATCCGCATAATCACCAGGAATAAAAACGGAGCGATAATCGCACTTAACGCAATCAGCAATAACATCTGTACCCTTCCCCCTAGTTGCTCATATTGAGTTTTCAGTGTTGTAGCTTCATAGTTTTGTTTGCAAACCCATTTGTCATGTGGTCATCAGATGACCTCATTATTTTTTCACACTTTTTTATATAATTCAATAAGAAAAATCACACATTTTGGTTTATTTCTATTTTTAGCGAGGGAGAGTGCAGACAACAAAATAAAGCTTAATCACCATGGAAGGCTATGTTGATGTTTATAAGCATTCATAAGCGGATCATTTTCGGCTATTGTATTAAGAGGATGCTTATGTAGCAGAAATTAGCGGAGAGATCCGGTTATTGTATATTAGGGATGCTTATGTAGCAGAAATAATCCTGGAGATTCCGGTTATTGTATATTAGGGATGCTTATAATGCAGAAATAAACGGACAAAATCCGGTTATCGTATTTAAAGGATGCTTATGATACCGAAATAAGGGGATAAATTCCGATTAACTTCTATAAATTGGACAAAAACAAATGATTTTAAAGAAATAAACGGAAAAAGGACCCTTATTTTTAAGAAAAAAAGGGGTTTTTTCAATTTAAGGGGAATTTCTCCGCTTATTTTCAAACTCTGTAGATTCAAAAAGTAATAAAGCACAACAATAAAAATAGATAGCAGACCAATTGATCTGCTATCTACTAAAATATTTAATGCTTCAACGCCAGTTCCGAAGTATTGCGAGCCTGTTCACTCAGGTCAAAACGGTCTGCATTCATGACCTTGACCCATGCAGCAACAAAGTCGCGCACAAATTTCTCTTTGTTATCATCCTGCGCATACACTTCGGCAATCGCACGCAGCTGTGAGTTGGAACCGAAAACGAGGTCGACTCTGGTGGCTGTTCGAACAAGGTCACCTGTCTTACGGTCACGTCCTTCATATATGACACCGTCTACTGGCTTCCATTCCACTCCCATATCCAGCAGATTCACAAAGAAATCATTCGTCAGTGTGCCGACGGAGTCAGTAAATACGCCGTGTTTAGTGCCGCCATGGTTCGTACCAAGAACGCGCATGCCGCCAATCAATGCTGTCATTTCCGGTGCACTTAGGTTCAATAACTGCGCCTTGTCCAGCAAAAGCTCTTCCGGACTCACACCATACTGTTTCTTTTGATAGTTGCGGAAACCGTCGGCATAAGGCTCCAGCACCGCAAAACCCTCTGCATCAGTCTGTTCTTCTGTCGCATCCCCACGGCCAGCAGCAAAAGGAACGGTTACATCAAAGCCTGCATCTTGAGCAGCTTTCTCGATAGCAGCACTTCCGCCAAGCACAATCAAGTCGGCAAGACTGACTTTCTGGTCCAGTCGGCTTTGAATGTCTTCAAGTACACCAATCACCTTTGAAAGCTGTTCCGGCTGATTCACTTCCCAATCCTTTTGCGGAGCCAGACGGATTCGAGCCCCATTCGCTCCACCGCGGAAATCAGAGCCGCGGAAGGTACTTGCAGAAGCCCATGCAGTCGTAACCAACTCGCCGATTGTAAGCCCGGAGTCCAGGATCAACTCCTTGATCTTTTCTACTTGTTCATTCGTTAATTCATAATCGACAGCCGGAACAGGATCCTGCCAGACAAAGTCTTCCTCAGGCACTTCTGGACCTTTATACCTTGATTTAGGGCCCATATCACGATGCAATAATTTGAACCACGCTTTCGCAAATGCATCCGCAAACTCATCCGGATTCTGATGGAATCGGCGGGAGATTTTTTCGTATGCAGGATCATGGCGCAACGCAATATCGGTTGTGAGCATCATGGTTGGGACTTTTACAGAAGGATCTTCCGCATCTGGTGCAAGATCCTTCTCCGCTGGATCTACGGCCAGCCACTGATAAGCACCTGCCGGACTCTTCGTCAGCCACCATTCGTAACCAAATAATAAATCAAAGTAGCCATTATCCCACTGTGTCGGATTTGCCGTCCAGGCTCCTTCCAGGCCGCTCGTGATCGTATCACGTCCCTTGCCGCTGCCATATGCATTTTTCCAGCCTAAGCCCATTTCTTCAATCGGAGAAGCCTCAGGTTCCGGACCAACCTTGGCCGCGTCCCCTGCTCCGTGGGCTTTTCCAAAAGTATGGCCGCCAGCGATCAGGGCTACTGTCTCTTCATCGTTCATGCCCATCCGCGCAAAGGTTTCGCGAATGTCCTTAGCTGCTGCCAGTGGATCCGGCTTGCCATTCGGCCCTTCAGGATTCACATAAATAAGACCCATTTGCACTGCAGCAAGCGGATTCTCTAACTCGCGATCGCCACTGTACCGTTTATCGCCAAGCCATTCTGATTCAACACCCCAGTATGTGTCTTCTTCAGGATGCCAAATATCCGGCCTTCCTGCACCAAAACCGATTGTCTTGCCGCCCATCGACTCAATGGCCACATTGCCTGCCAGCAAAATCAAATCAGCCCAGGAAATCTTGTTTCCATACTTCTGCTTTAGCGGCCATAGCAGTCGGCGAGCCTTATCAAGGTTGCCGTTATCAGGCCAGCTGTTAAGCGGCGCAAAACGCTGCGAACCCGTTCCGCCGCCGCCCCGGCCATCGCCAATACGATAAGTGCCTGCCGAGTGCCAGGCCATCCGGATGAATAATGGCCCATAATGTCCATAGTCAGCCGGCCACCAGTCCTGGCTTGTTGTCATAAGGTCTTGCAAGTCCTGTTTCAGAGCATCATAATCCAGCTTATTAAATTCTTCACTATAATTAAAATCTTCTCCCATAGGATTGGATTTGCGATCATGCTGATGGAGAATATTCAATTGTAACTGGTTCGGCCACCAGTCCCGGTTCGTCGTCCCGCTGGTTTTCTGACTAGTAGCACCCCCGTGTGTAAACGGGCATTTTCCAACCTTTGCAGTATCCTTGTCCATTTTCTTTCCCCTTTCCATTAAAGTAAAAATGAATTTAACTTCACCATTAATAAATATGAAAGGGGCAAGCAATTTAGTATCTATAATTGGAATCTTTTATGTTTAAAGGCAAAAGAGGATGGAATATTGGGGAAATAAGGTTGGATTCAAACGAAAGACTGCTAACCAAAATAGACTTCTACACTTTTTTCTTTCTGTGCCGTTTCCAAACAGCTTTGGATAAAGAGGAAGATTTGCTTTTGATCCCAGGATGTACAATCACTTTCCGACGGTGAAGCAGTTTTAAAGAATTTTTTATATCCCTTCATAGCCTTTTCCACTTGTTGCAGCGAAAAGACCGAACTCCTGCCTGACCCACTGACTCCGGCATAGAACTGGTAGGCATCTAGGAAACGATAAAGCAAAAGTGCATTATGATTCCCCATGCTAAAACGCGCATAAGCAATCTCTTCCCTAGCTTTATTCAACCCGTATATATCATGACCCATTAATTTTCCCTCCTTGAAATACAAAAATTGAAACGCTTTAGACTTAAAAAAGCAGATCGGCAGCTTACATGGCAAACCACTCCCTTCGCGTTTGAAAAATATATTAGAAAAAATGAAATGACATTAAGAAAAGGTAAGAGATGTAAAAGTAGACAAATTGCAGAATGAAAGGTTTTAGAGTGGACCTTACGAAGTCACTGATTATGAGGACAATATTAAGGAGATAAGGAGTGTATATACTGAAATAATACCATACTGCGTATCAATTAAATTCTGTTTTCTTAGAACTTATCGACAATTTCGTGAACTCTATTAGTGGCCTGCTTCAATAGCAGGATTCATCTTCAGCAGAATATTAAGGACCTCTGCTCCCACCTGAAAAAATGCAAGCAGGAACCTATACGGTTCCTGCTTGCTGGTGAATTTCACTATCGATCATATATTAAGATGCCTTTTTAATTTGAATTACCTTTCCTTCTTCACGCCATTTCTTGAATTCGACTGCGGCTGTGAAGAGGACGTCTGTGGATGAGTTAAGGGCTGTTTCAAAGGAGTCTTGTAAAACACCAATGATGAATCCTACCGCAACCACTTGCATGGCGACATCATTCGGGATGCCGAACAAGCTGGATGCGAGCGGGATCAGCAACAGAGAACCGCCGGCAACGCCTGAAGCACCAGCAGCACTGATCGCAGCCAATACACTTAGAATGATAGCAGTCGGCAGATCCACTTGAATTCCAAGTGTATGAACCGCAGCGAGTGTCATAACAGAGATTGTAACGGCTGCTCCAGCCATATTGATAGTCGCTCCTAAAGGAATGGAAACAGAATAGGAGTCCTTATCCAGTCCTAATTCTTCACATATTTTAATATTTACAGGGATATTAGAAGCGGAACTGCGTGTAAAGAATGCAGTAATGCCACTTTCTTTTAAACATTTAAATACAAGCGGATATGGGTTTTGCCTGATCAAAGTGAACACGATGAGTGGATTGACGACAAGGGCCACAACAAGCATGCAGCCGATCAGGACGGCAAGCAATTTTCCATATCCAAGCAAAGAGCTTAATCCGTTTGTCGTAATCGATTCAAATACAAGACCCATGATGCCCAGCGGCGCGAATTTGATCACCCATGCAACGATTTTGGCCATAGCATCGGCTAAGTTCCCAATTACCGTCTTTGTAGAATCAGCTGCACTTTTCAGAGCAAAACCGATCAGGGCTGCCCAGGCTAAAATACCGATGTAATTTGCATTTATAATAGCGTTAACTGGATTGTCCACAATGTTGAGCAGCAAGGTTCTTAAGACCTCTACCACACTTCCAGGAGGCGTCATGCCCTCCGCACCAGCAGTAAGCTTCAGGCTCACCGGGAACATAAAACTAGCAATAACGGCAATAAGTCCAGCTGCAAACGTCCCTAAAAGATATAAAGAAATAATCGTTTTCATGTTTGTTTTCTGCCCGCGTTTGTGCTGGACAATCGCCGACATAACCAAGAATAATACTAATACAGGGGCAACTGCTTTCAGGGCACCTACAAACAGAGACCCTAAAATCGCAACCGGCTTTGCAAGCTCAGGAATCGTTAATGCGAGAACCACACCAATTACCAAACCCGCAATAATCTGTTTCACCAGGCTTACTTGATTCAACTTCTTCAGTAAATCTTTCATCGTCATCTCCCCCTAAAGTAAGTTCTTTTTTACTTTGCCTTTGCAAGAGAAACAATGAACGATTCTTTGTCCTCTCGAAAAACACAAGTGTCCTCGTTCTGTGTATTATAGATGCTAAAATGGTATATTACAATATAAAACTTCTAATATACTAAAATCTTAACTATCTAAATACTCAGTTAATAATACATCATATTGTAATTCCCTGTTAATAGATCATTCTTCCCAGTAAAGGTCCCTTTTTTAATAAACCAAAACCTCAACCAGCTTTCTTTTTGCTGCAAAAACCAACGAATAAGGCTCACTGATTTTATGCAAATACTATTTTCGCAACAGCCTCCACACACGTTTAGTGAAGTTAGACCCATGAAAAATCCCTCAAACTCACTGTCTGAGGGATTTCAAGTTACCACTTTATTAATTAATAGATTCCGACCGCATCAAATCCCGCGTTAGCGGCCGCCTCTTCCTCGCTGCCTTCACCATAAAGATCGATTGCAGACTGGACAATCGCCTGTCGTGCATCGCTAAAATCGGAATTCGCAGTTAAGTAAACCGTTAACGCGCGATAATAAATCTTCCCTAATTTTTCTCTTCCAAGGTCTTGAGCAATCAGGTATGCGGCATGGTTTGTAATCGATGAGTTAACATGGACTCCGCCGCCGTCTACCGAAGTTGGCATATGATAAAACTCGTCCATGTGGTCTGGATAGACTCCGCCATTCGTACTGTATGCCCTTCTTTGCTCGTTGCTGACGATGACACCATTCGGATTGCTTAAGCTGCGTAATACGGTTGAACCGTTAGCCTTAGCCTCCGGTGCCATAATATCCTCGCCCATTTCCCAATCGCTGTCGTCAACCAGCGCACCAAACACATCGGCAAATGATTCGTTTAGTGCCCCAGATTGATTACGATAAACCAAATTCGCCGAATGAGAGATAACACCATGCGTCATCTCATGTGCTGCAACATCAAGGCCAGCTGATAGGGAAATCATGAATTTTCCGTCACCATCGCCATAAGTCATCCAGCGCCCATTCCAGGAAGCATTGTTGTAATTGTTTCCATAGTGGACTCTGGATATGATCGCCATCCCATTCCCGTCAAGGGAGTTCCGGCCATGTTCATTCAAGAAATAATCATATACCTTTTCAGAATTATAGTGCGCATCGACAGCAGCCCGATCGTAATCGCTGATAAATGCTGCCGAGTTCCCCATATATACCGTATCGTTGCTGGAGCTATAATCATTTTTAGCATCATAGGTTACGATGCCCCCAAGGTTCTCATGAGAATAATCCGCTAACGCAAATTTAGTTCCGGCGTTCGGCTCTTTTACCTGCGTAATATGCAGTTCCCTGTGGTCGCCATGTACACCTTTTCCTGCACCTTTCTGCGTTTGTTCGTCAGCATGCATTAAGCCATTGTACTTGTCGATTACCTCTCCCGTTTTTGCATCCACAAAAACGAACCAGTTGCCAGGCTCCTCTCCCATGAAGTTGACATTCACTTTAAAAGCTGTGTAATTCTTTCCTTCAAAAGGCAGGACAACAAGCTCGGAAGTTGGTTCGTATGTCAGTTCCTCAGGTGCATTGACAGAAGCCAATGCCGCGCTCAAAGCTTCATCGCTGCTTAATGACGCACTTGTGTCGACTGAATCTGCTGTAATGGTCTGATTGGTTCTTCCGTTGACAGACACGATTTCATTATTCTTATTAAAATGAACAATAACCTCGGCTCCT
This sequence comes from Mesobacillus jeotgali, assembly GCF_031759225.1. NCBI lineage: Bacteria > Bacillati > Bacillota > Bacilli > Caryophanales > Bacillaceae > Mesobacillus > Mesobacillus jeotgali. Next base: position 387,892 of record NZ_CP134494.1, on the reverse strand, counting down.
TCAACATTTACACCATTTACAGATTGGTTAAAGCGCACGTGAGTCATACCTAGTTGATCTTTTTCAGTGCTCTTTACCTTGAGGTTTTGATCAGGATGAGGAATTCCAGTTTTGTCCTGGTTTTTCTTCAGATAATTCAACGCATTAGAAGCTGTGCTGGATGAGAACTTCTCTGAATATCGCTCCTTCACGAACAAAGGAACACTTGCCTTCTCATTCCACTCCTTGAAAGCTTGTCCACTGCCAGCCACACTTGAATCAGCTGTCTGTGCGAGCACAGAGCTAACAGGTATAGAACCTACCAACATTGCCGACGACAGAACTACAGGTAAAATAAACTTCTTCTTCAAAAACATCATTCCTCCCATCAATTTCCATTAGATGGGTTCATTATATATTTCCAGAAACGAAATATCATGAATAATTAGAATTATTAGAATAAATTAAAAAACTGGATAAAATATCCTAATTCCAGGAGCTTGGGTAGACTCCTTGTCCTTCTAATTACCTTCATTGACTCAGGCATTTTGGATTACAAAGTTATACCAAAAAGCCTCGGCAAACTGATGCAAGGGGACGTACCCTGTGCTTCCCTCCGGCAGAGTATGTAAATCCGATCTGAACACCTGCCCAGAATGTTTCATATTATATATTCTGAAAAATGAACAGTTAGGAGTAATGCTATGCCAAATGAAATGGATAAACAGACATTAGAAGTGGTGAACGTAACAAGTCCAGCCTTAAATTCAAGGCGCGGAAAATACTTTATCGGCAAAACCGGATTACTGAATTTCGGCGGCGGATATTACGCCTGGGGTGGAATCGTAAATCCCGTTGATTCTGGAGTCAATGTGTATATCGATATTTTTACGATCACAAACTTTTCAAACCAAAATTTCATAAGTGAAATCTGGCTAAACGCCGCCCCTCCAAGAAATGCAGCAATCTCGTCCCATGTAGTGCCAACAAACCAGGCGATTTCACCTTCTCCACTTCCAAAGGCAGTCATGAAATATGCTGGACATTCTGCTGAGCCCATGACCAAAGGTGTGAATATATTTGATCGAATTGTTAACCAAAATTCCACCCTTGTAAGCGATTCGCACAACGGCTCAATCATTATTGGTCCCGGAGACTCTTTCTCCATACTTCTTAGGCCGCCGGGTTATCCATACATCTCAGGAACAATCGTTTTGACCTGGTGGGAGGAAGCGGCCAATGCATGATCAAGAGATGACTGGCATGAACTTCAAGTCAATGGAAAGCGAAAAACATCTCAATGAGGTCACCGTACTGCCCGAAAATGTATATCACTCCTATCTCGGTGAATACTTTCTCGGTCAAACAGATCTGATATCCTTCGGAGGTGGATTCAATGGATGGGGCGGACTGGTCAACCCGGCGGACTCCAATGTGAATATATTTTTGAACGCCTATACCATCAGCAACTATTCAAATGAGCCGTTAACCACTGAAGCCTGGATTGGCAGCATCCTTCCCGGAAACGGAAAAACTTCGCCGCATGTCGCTGCCGGGAACCAAGCCTTAAATCCCCCGCCAATACCCAAGATTGATATTAAAAGCGCCAGCTTCCTTTCAGGAAAGCCAAGCAGGGGTACTAACGCCTTTGTACGAAGGGTTGAGCCGATCACGACCCTTACAAAACATGACTTTCAAGGTATGTTTATCATCCCTCCAGGAAGTTCCATTTCCTTATTCTTTCTGTCACCGGGGAAAAGGCAGGCCCATGCAAGAGTTGCCTTTGGCTGGTGGGAGGAAAAAGCATAAAGTTCATGGTGCGGTCTTTGTTCGGAGCATGAGGGTGCTCGATATTACCATGCTTCCTCTGAAAATTAAACTAAAAGAGCCTCAACCTTCAAAAAGGAAAAGGCTCTTTTTCACAATGGTTGAACTGTAATTGACGAAAAAAAGAAACGGAAACAGTATCACCTGATTCCGTTAGCAACATCGTTGTATTCGTGCTCTCACTTAATCAAGATTTTTTGACGCAAACTCACCAAGCAATTCACGCACTTCATCTGTTGACTTCGTATTCATCAATTGATTTCTTAATCCACTCGCCCCGTGGAATCCTTTTACATAGATTTTGAAAAAGCGATGAAGAGCCGTGAACGGTCGCAGCTCTAAATGCGAATACTTGTCATGCAGGTCCATATGCAATCTTAAGAGGTCAAGCAATTCCTCACTAGTATGGTCTTTCTTCTCCTTTTCAAAGGCAAATGGATTATGGAAAATTCCGCGCCCAATCATAACCCCATCAACACCATACTGCTCAACCAACTTCAAGCCAGTCTGGCGGTCAGGGATGTCCCCATTGATCGTCAAAAGGGTATCCGGTGCCACCTCGTCACGAAGTTTCTTGATCTCCGGAATCAGCTCCCAATGCGCAGGCACTTTACTCATTTCATCCCTTGTGCGCAGGTGAATGGAAAGATTAGCAATGTCTTGTTCCAAAATGTGTCTCAGCCAGCTCTTCCACTCGTCTACTTCTGAGAAACCAAGCCTTGTCTTTACACTGACTGGCAATCCTCCGGCTTTTGCTGCCTGGATTAATTCTGCTGCAACGTCCGGATGGCAGATCAAGCCGCTTCCCTTCCCGTTTTGCACCACATTGGGAACAGGACAGCCCATATTGATATCCAGACCCTTGAAACCCATTTCCGCCATCCCGATGCTCATTTTCCGGAAGTTTTCAGGCTTGTCCCCCCATATATGCGCGACAATCGGCTGTTCATCATCTGTAAAAGTCAAACGCCCCCGTACACTTTGAATGCCATCTGGATGACAATAACTTTCACTATTAGTAAACTCAGTAAAAAACACATCCGGTCTTGCCGCTTCACTCACTACATGACGGAACACAACATCCGTCACTTCTTCCATTGGTGCCAATATAAAAAATGGTCGTGGTAAATCACGCCAGAAATTCTCTTTCATAATCGTTCAAATCCTCTCATCATGGGATAACAGAGCTTTCCCTATCCCAAAATTAACAAGCAGAATGCTTCTGCTCCATTACACTTATACCATGCCTAAGCACTTTTTATCAAACTGATCGTTGATGGTAATTTTAACTTTATAATCTCTGTAAAATTAAAAGCCTCTTGCTATCTTTACCGCTGGATACAGAAATTCGACTTAGCAGCAACATAAGCTTGTCCCCCTGAAGCAAAAAGTGAAAATGTAAGAAAGGCAACTCTCCCAGTGGGTAAGCTGCCTTCTTTTAGAATGAGTTGTAGTGCTATTTTTAAAACTTATGCTTATATTGACAGACCAAATGATGGCTGTTTAATTGACCTAATGCTTTTAGGTTTTGCAATGGTGTTCCATAATTAGGTTTATTAATGAGTGCGTTAAAGAAATGCTTGTAGGCTTTATTGAAATTTTTTATAGATAAAAAAGCTTCTCCAAGATAATTTTCAATAATATGATCTTTGGTTTGAAATCCCCCAAAGATTCTTATTGCATCTTCATACCTTTTCTCAACTAATGCCTTCATCCCTTCAAAAAAGTCACGGTCCATTTGGTCTTTTATTAATGGAATAGCTGTTTCAAAAAATTTATATCCTTCTTGTATCATTCCCCTGCTGGCAAGGGCTTCACCCATTATCAAATGAGCTTTCAACTGGCATTTTTCTTTATTGCCATTAACTGAAATTATGTCATTCAGTTGTTCATTGTAATCAGTGTTTTGTATAATCCCTTTAATATGCTCTGCTAATTGTTCATAGCTAAAGCCTTTTGTTGAATTACCTGAGTGTCTCCGATATAGGTACAGTGGTGCATGTATGTGATAAGATGCATGCTTCATTGCAATTTTTATGACAAACTCTGTATCCTCTCCTATTTTGTAAGGATTAAAGTGTTGGTTCTCCAATACTTCTCTCCGATATAAAATAGTCCCATTATTAAATGGAGTTCCTACATTAAGAAAAAAAGAAAATACATCATCGGGTTGAATATTGCTAGATTGCCAGTATCCAATAGGCTGGTTTGTTTCATTGATCAGTAACATATCGGAATGGACAAAACCAATATTACCGTGAAAGCCCTCCAATAGCTTTTCAAATCGGTTAGGCAATGACAGGTCATCAGAATCATGAAAGGTTATGAAGTTTCCCTGGCAATGCTTCAAGCCTAAATTTTTCGCTGCTGCTGCACCTTTGTTCTCTTGTTTAAAATATTTTATTCGTTTGTCCTGAATGGTTTGTAAAATCTCTTCAGTAGCATCTGTTGACCCATCATTCACAATGATTATTTCAATATCTTCGATTGTCTGATTCAAAATGCTATTAACTGTATCTTTAATAAATCCTTCTCCATTATATACAGGTATAATGACGCTGATCATTTTTTTAACTGCCCTTCAAAGAAGTTCTTATTTTGAAGGACACTTGGATCATTTGGTGCGAGGATTCTTGCCTGTTCATTATGTTCATATGCAGTTTGCAGGTCCCCTAACTCCCAATAGCAGACAGCAAGCTGTATATGAGCAATCGTCAAATTTTGAACAGACTTCTTTGTTGAGGATTTTTCCAACTCTACGATTTTCTCATACCAAAAAGCGGCCGTTTTAAAGTCGTCCCAGCTAAAATAATAATATGCGATGTCAAAACAATTGGATGAGTTGATTGCGCCGTTATCAAATGATTTTATATTAAAATCCCCTGATAAAAGCCAATCAATTGTGTGGCCGAAATCGATTGCAATCTTATTGCTTTTTGCAAGGTTGACACATATTAGGTTGGCCGGGATTCCTGCGGAAACAAGAGCAACATCGTAATCGAATTGACTAGCTTGCTCTATTACACTTGGCACACTATTGATGCCTTTCACCGGGATATTACCCACAACATTTTCATACCCCAATTTTTTGAAGTATTCCACACCTTCTGCCATTCTATTGCCAATCAACAGAACTTTATAATTCTTCAGGATTTCATCTAATAGGGTTGTATATTTTAGAATTTCAAAATGAATATTGGAACTCACCAAATTCATCTTTTCCAAATTCCATTTATAGTGTTTTGACAGCTTCGTAAATAAGTTTTGAAAGGTTGGATACCTTGCTATTGGAATCCCCAAAGCATCAGCTTCTAATAAAGCCTCTGTTAGGTGATCACGAAGTCCATGATTCGGCAATTGAACTCCTGCATAGGATAAGAAGTTAAAGCGCGGATTATTTGTAATGGAATCAGTAGGATTAAGGACATCGTGCGACAGGAAAATCAACTCACCGTCTCCTAAACGAATTACCGAATAACCAGCACTTTCATGTAATGCTTTTCTTATCTCTTGTGCAATATCATTTGCATTTTTTAGTTTCACCTTTTTGTCCTTTAAATTTGATAACCCCGCATGAATAATTTCTTCGATACTGAAAGGAACATATTCATATTTTTTTATACGGTCACCAACTATTTTATCCCCGCCATAGTAAAGGCCTTCAACAGCTATGTTTTTCTCATTTCCTTTCTCAATATGCCCGAATTTTTTCATATCTTCCCATTCTTGCTTTGAAAAGTTAATCACTATGATTCACCCCTTTTCCACATCATTGAAGTAGAGGTTTTTAGTAAATGGTTCTGAAATTAAATTCATATATTCTGCTTTTTTATTTTTCATTTTTTCAACTATGCTTTCACGCTCTAAATTGATGGTGGATTCATGCTTTAGAATTTCATCTTTTATAGTCTTGGAATCAGTGGAAATAATGAACCTGTCTAAATCAATCGATTGAGCGAAATCAATTACTTTAAATCGGTAAGCCAGGGGAATTGGGGGCGTTTCTGCTCCTAACGAAAGATAATTGGCATGTAATTTAAAATTGATCGTAAAGTGAAAGTGGGATAGAAGGTCTATTAAAAAGTTTTTATCATGGAGATTGGTATCAATTATGACATTTTGCTGGTCATTAATTTTTTTATATAATTGCTTCACTGATGGGATATCTTGATCCCACACAGTATACAGATACACTTTATATCCTTTTTGGATCAAAGCTTTTAGTGCTTCTGCCAGTTGGTTTTCCACAGCTCCCTCATTCCCGCCATAGAGATAATTGTAGGAAGTACCCCAATTAACTCCTATGATCTTGTTTCCTTTAAAGGGGAGGATTGCTTCCTTAGCCTCTTTATCTATATTACTCCTGGATGTCAGAAGGAAGGCCGGATCCCCACTAATCATAACCTTCTTTTCATTTGCGCCCATTTGCTTTATGATTTCATACGTCAATGGACCTCTTACTCCAAAAAATTCAGCCTGTTCTATGACTTCATTTAACTTTTCCTGAAGATTTATAGAGTAATAATCCTGAACATTTATCTTTTTACCAGCTTCCAATAAGGGAACATCCTTTTTATTTATCAAATCAATTCCTGAACCCCAAATCATCACTTTTTTGCCTTTTTCCACCGCTCTGTGCAAAAAGGGAATATGATCTTTGCAGATGATGGATCCACCGCCTAGGACGATTAAATCGAAAGTATCTAAATCGAATTCTTTCGCCGGTTTACGTAACGTACCATGCAGCTCCCAATCTTGTTTTCCGAACTTCTCTTCAAAATATTCGCTGAAAAGTTCCCACATCAAGTCATCACCCAGGTTTTTGTGGCCGATCCAACCGATGTAAAGGATTTTTTTCTTTTCTTTTTCCTCTTTTTTCTCGCCGAAATAGTCGTTAAAAAATTGTTTATTGAGCAAGACACTTGAATCGTTTGGTATAAATTTTTCTGCTAATTTGTTATGCTCATAAGATTTTTCCGCATTTCCAAGTTCCCAGTAGCATACCACTAACTGTAAATGTGGATACCAGGTAAAGTAGGCAGGTTTTTGAAAACCTCCATTATCTTTCGGTTTCATATCGATCGCAGTATTATACCAAAAGATTGCACTCTCATATGCTTTGTTATTCTTAAAAAAATCACCTAATCGGCAGCAAATTTCCGGACGGGGAAGGTCATATTGGAATGACTTACATAAAGAGTCTAATTCTTTTTCTTTCTCGCCAAGCTGTCTGTAGCAGTCAGCTAAGGAGAGACAAGCCATAATTTCGTCCTCAACCCATCCCTTTTTTGTGGCTAAAAACTCCTGATAATAAGATGCAGCTTTTTTGAATAGTTGGTTGTCTCGTAACTCATTTGCATAATAATACAGATCACGAGGAGAAAATGGCTCCCCTCTTTTCATTTTTCTTTCATAAATCTTTAAATTCCTGTCACCTTTAACGTTACTTGTTCTTTTTTCGTGTTTCTTATGTGTCACAGCAATATCAGACCGAAGTATATTTCCAGATACCTCTAAGTACTCGTGCACCACTCCATGCCACTTAAACTGGTTTTTGCGGTTTACTAAACGGTTACGGCGATAATAGAATGTCGGATTTTCAAATTCATCAAAGGCGATATTGTACAACATGGATACTCCATCTATTTTGTCGTTCAGTTCTTTTTTAAGGGCAAGCAGTTTCTTCAAATCCTTTTCTAGTAAAACATCATCCGCATCCAGCCAAAGGATAAAATCCATTGTTGCTTTACTGAAAGCAAAATTCCGCGCAGCGGAGAAGTCATCAATCCATTCAAAGTTAAAAACCTTATTTGTATAGTTTCCTGCAATTTCTTTTGTCTTGTCCGTTGATCCTGTATCCACGATAACGATTTCATCAACCGCTTCTTTTACGCTGTCCAAACAATTTCCAAGGACTTCCTCTTCGTTTTTTACAATCATACATAAGCTAATCGTTGCCACAAAACCCCTCCTGTAACAGTCCTTGTTCATCCTATTCCACTATATGCACGGGTGTTCATGTTGTGAGCTGTTGAAACACTCTTTGCTTTCTAAAATATAATGTAAAATCCTGTTATTTAGATGGAGGGTAAGAATGATACAAGATTTAAAGCTATTAGAATACGAAAAGAGATTTAGTCGGTTAGGGTTAGCGGAGAAGCAAGAACTGAGAAAAAGAAAAAACAGAAAAGGAAAACCGCATGTTGTGTATGCCATGAGCCATGTTGGAGTCAGTGGCGGAGTAAAAATGATCCTGGAGCATACAAACAGGTTGAAAAGAGCGGGGATTTCCGTTTCAATCGTTACTCATTTTGAAAAGCCAGGCTGGTATCCCATCGAGGCAAATTATATCCAAGTTCCATGGGACTTAGAATTAGCAAAAGGAATACCTCCATGTGATTTGATTGTTGCTACCTATTGGGACCATATTCAACCCTGCATAGAAACCGGAATTGCACCAGTTGTTTATTTTGAACAAGGCGATTTTCATATTTTCGAATATGAAACAATGAATAATGTTTTAAAGAAGTATATTGCTAAACAATTTACATTACCTGAATTTATTTTTACGGTATCAAAAAGTACCGCAGATTATATTGAGGAGCATTATCACAGAAAAGCAGCTGTTATTCCTAACGCCATAGATGAAACGGTCTTTTCCGAACATATAGTTGCGTATCAGCATCCCAAACCATATTTACTGATGGTAGGAGCCGAATCAGCAAAATTTAAAGGAATTGCTGACATCATTCAGGCCTACAATCTCTTAATTGAGAAAGAAATAGATATAGATTTACTTTGGGTCACCCCGGAAGAACCTTCTGATGATATGAAGAAAAAAGTAACAAAATATTTTACTCAACCACAACAGAATACGATTGCTAGTTTATATAAAGGAGCCGCTGTTTATATATCCGGATCACATTATGAGAGTTTTTCTTTGCCGCCATTGGAAGCTATGGCCTGTGGCTGTCCAGTTGTGGTCACGAACAATAAAGGGGTATTGGAATATGCGCAGGACCAGGAGAATGCTCTTATTTGTAAAATGAAGAATCCTAAGGATATAGCAGAAAAGGTTCAAAAGCTGTTACACGATGAAAGTTTAAGGAAGAGACTGATCGAGAAGGGGATTTTAACAGCAAAAAAATATAACTGGAACGAAATAACACGGAAATTAATTGATTATTATAAAGAAGTTTGTTCATTCGAAGTCATTCCAAGGAATGATATTAGCAATTGGGATATTGTCCTAACAGAAGAGATGTGTCTTCATAAAGAGGACTTTGTTAAGTTTATAAAACTCTTACAATCCTCCAAAGCTGATTTCATTCAGGCACCAGTTGTCTATGACATAGATGGCTTTATCCAGGCAGCCAGATGGGAAGTGGTTGCAAGCCGAAAACATTCAGAGGGTACATGTATTGATCGATGCTATTGCCCTATATCTCCATCCAATCACCTTTCAATATTAAACGAAAAGGCCTATCGGGCGTTTGAAAAAAGGGAATGGGATGAAGCCTTAGAGGAATTTTCGGAACTTTATACTATACAAAATGAACCACTCGCTAAAGCTGTTAACTTTCGATGGATCATACTGTGTTTATATCGTCTTCAGAGGACACATGAAGCAAAGTCAAAACTGAAAGACTGGCTTGAGAACAACTCTCCTCATTATTCTACTGAACTTCATTTTCTTCAGTGTCTTCTTGAGGGCAGAAAAGACCCATCTTCTTATCAAAACATTTGTTTACTGGGCGATGTGACCTCTTATAATGAATATATTTTTAATGTAAAAGGTCATTTGGATAAGTTGAAATAATGTCAAAATAAATGCACCTCGATTGTTAAAAGACTTAACAATTGAGGTGCATTTTTTTCAGCAAAAATATTATATAAATGGCGATGATATTAACACCAGATAGTTTTATACAAAGAAAAACCCTTCAAATACCAAGCGAATGGTAATTGAAGGGCTGTAAAAGTTAATTTTACTTTATTTATTTCTACTGTGGATCAGCAAATTCGATATCACATGTTGAAACTGCTGTATCTGTTGTAATAACGTTTCCTGTTTGTTGTCCTAAGAATACTATACCAACCGCTTTAGAATTTACACGTCTATTGCCGGTTGCATTTCCGCCAGCAGATACATTATAACTTGTGCCAATCGTTAAAGCATTTCTTATTTCCTGCTCACAGTCATCTTCACAGCTAACCTCAGATGGTTCTGGTAAATTCAGTGGTACAATTCCTATTGTTTCAAAATCAGTATTAGGGGTTCTAATCCAGGCTATCTTACAAATACTTACAATAGTTCCATCATTAAGTCTTACTATTCCTTCTCCAACCTGCGTTGGTTCCGCTAATGCCCCTGTCACGGTCCCACCGTTTTCAGTATTTATTTGAACGTTAACTGATCCTGTCGCACCAGCAATTTGCAACAGAACGTTCCTGATTTGTTCAGTACAAGTACACTCAAGTTCATCACATTCACATATTCCAGTTGGTCCCGTTGGCCCAATTGGTCCTGTCGGTCCGGTTGGTCCCGTTGGTCCTGTCGGTCCTGTTGGTCCTGTCGGCCCAGTCGGTCCGGTTGGTCCCGTCGGTCCTGTTGGCCCGGTTGGTCCCGTTGGTCCTGTCGGTCCTGTTGGCCCGGTTGGTCCCGTTGGCCCCGTTGGCCCTGTTGGTCCGGTTGGTCCCGTTGGTCCTGTTGGTCCCGTTGGTCCGGTTGGTCCCGTTGGTCCTGTTGGCCCTGTCGGTCCTGTTGGTCCTGTTGGCCCGGTTGGTCCCGTTGGCCCCGTTGGCCCTGTTGGTCCTGTTGGTCCCGTTGGTCCTGTTGGTCCCGTTGCTCCGGTTGGTCCGGTTGGTCCCGTTGGTCCTGTTGGCCCGGTTGGTCCCGTTGGTCCTGTTGGTCCCGTCGGTCCTGTTGGTCCCGTCGGCCCTGTTGGTCCGGTTGGTCCTGTCGGTCCCGTTGGTCCCGTCGGTCCTGTCGGTCCTGTCGGCCCAGTCGGTCCGGTTGGTCCTGTTGGCCCTGTTGGTCCTGTTGGCCCTGTTGGTCCCGTTGGCCCCGTCGGCCCTGTTGGTCCCGTCGGTCCCGTTAGCCCTGTTGGCCCTGTTGGTCCCGTTGGTCCTGTCGGCCCAGTCGGTCCTGTTGGTCCCGTTGGCCCAGTCGGTCCTGTTGGTCCGGTCGGCCCTGTTGGTCCCGTTGCTCCGGTTGGTCCGGTTGGTCCCGTTTCCCCGATTGGCCCAATTGCCCCGCTCGGTCCCGTCGGCCCTGTTGGTCCGGTTGGCCCAGTCGGCCCTGGTGCTCCTCCACCAATTGGGACTTGTTGTTTCTGAAGCAGCTTGATTGTAAACTTGACAATCATCTTCTCTACGATGTTCCTAAAGGATCCCTCAAATATAGCTCCCTCGTGTAAAGGTACCCTGTCTGTTGCTTCATCGTATTCTATAATGTTACTGGATACCAAATTGCAGTATGGAAGTTCATTATAGTGTTGAGTACTGGATTGATTATAATTTGAAGGGTCGCTCGTTAGCAGCTCATCTTTTTCAGGATAACCTTCCGGTAAAGGTTCTTTAATCAGGAAATCAAATTCACTGCGCTGATTAAATCGAACGTTTACTGGACGAGTTATGAACTCCCTGATTGGAGTGGCACACTCAAAAGGAACCTTCACGGTAAGAGATCGGATATCCGATTCTATAGACTTCCACTTCCATCCCTTTGGTGCAGCAGCGTATCTGATATTTTTTTCTACATATCCTTTAATGAATAGCTGATTTGTCGGCACAAGCAGACGACATTGAACAAGGACTACTCGCTTTTTTATATCCTTGATTTCCAGTACGTCCTCTGGAAAGGTAATGTCAGCTTTAACCGATGTACTAACTTCAATCTCAGCTAGGACTACAGGTACCTTGCTTATCCTTGCATCAAAATTCACATCAGGTTCTACGTTTCTGTTTGAACAACTATTAATATTCGCTGAAAAACCCTTATTGTGATTCTCTTTATCTCTCAATAATCTCACTCCCTTATTTTTTATTGAGAACACCATATCTTATGGGAAATTCTTAACAGAGGATTGGACTATTCATTTAAAATCCGGAATCGGTGGTGAAAATCCACATTTGTCTTAGAACATAAATGAAGGTAGGAGCTTTAATGGAGGTTAAGTTTTATATTGAAGACCGTGAAAACTGGCCATAAGGTTTTGTTCCTTTAAAAGAAGGACTAAAAAAAGACAACTATTGGTTAGTTGCCTTTCTTGATAATAAGTTTATGCCACACACTCCAGGTGCGCCGATCGTAATGCACATAAGGTCTGGTGACTGTGAGTCATTTCTTTTTGGGTGAGCTGAAATATAAGAGGAAAACTCCATGAAGGTTATTTCTCATTTATTATTCTTATTTCATATTCGCTTCATAATGCTCTTCATTAAGTCTCACTATTTCAAGTTCTTTTATATGCTCATTTAATTTCAATGCTAACCTTTCAATTCCAAAGAATTCTGTGAAAGTATGACTCCCAATGATCAAATTCATCCCTTTAAACTGAGCATATTGAATCGTATACAAATTACATTCACCTGTAATGTATACATCACATTCATTTTCAACTGCTTCCTTAAGGCAGGCTGTTGGCGCTCCATTGCCACAGACCAAGCCCACTCGCTTCACCTTTCTGTCATTGAACCGCCAATATTTCACTGGCTCTTCAAGCAGAAGTTCAATATTTTTTACTAAGTCATTAAATTCTATTTCTTCATCATACTCTGCGACTCTGCCAAAATGTAACCCTTCCCATTCGTGGGTTCTCTTAACAATTTCTAAATTCAATTTTTCTAATAAGCTATCATTTGTGCCAAAGTTACAGTCATCAAGTGGCAAATGATTATAGTAGTGACTTATGCCGTATTTTGCTAGTTTTTCTATGCACGCCTCTTTTAATCCATATATTTCATCCCAGGCATCGTGGTGTGTCACCATCATATCAACACCCTGAATCTTTGCTTCCTCTATCGTTTCAAGCGTTAGATTAACACAGTATCCCAATTTCTTAATCCTTTTATCTGCCTGGTATGTAATCCCCGATTCACTTGAAAAAATTTTCTTATTCGTTATATTAAATAAATCATTAATTCTTTCAACAATATATGTTGCATCCATATACTTACCTCCTCTATTCCATCTGCCTAAAATACTCATTACATTATTACCTTGGTCGAAATCTAAAGATGGAATTGATTGAGGTAACTGCAATGAATACTAAGATATAACAACTAACCAAAACTAACGTATTTCCAATACTCACGGCAAACTACCGTTGAATTTAACAGCAATAGTCATAAGGATGCTGCGGGGGGCAAGCCGGGTAGATCCATTTTTCATTATAAGAAGGATCCTTCCAATGCCATGCACCTAAAGCAGCTGCACATGCATCGATAGAATGGCTTTCTGCTTCAATTTCAATAGGTAATTGTGTAAGTCCCTGCTCCGTAAGCAAATTCCGAATAAAACTTCTGGCTGATTGTTCTTTTTTGTAAGCCAACACATATTCAATATTTTGTCTGGACAGTCTCGATCCAATTATGGCCCCTGGATGGACTTCTACTAAAGAAATTGGATACGCGGCTTTTAGATTCTCTATTTCTCTGCTAAGTTTTATTCCCCTTAAAGTTAGATACACCATTCTATTTAAGGTTGGTGGCATGATTGACCCAGCTCTCATCCCTAAACTTACAATAAACTTTCTTAGCTCCCGATCACTTTTTCTATCTCCACCACCGTCTTCATAAGACAATGGGGCATCAATCCCGATAACGAGCTCATCTAATTGACTTTGCTCAAAAACCTCTTTCAATATATCCTGATCACTTAAATTATTTACCCACTTAACCAATTGCAGGTGGTTTCCCTCTTGTTTAAAAATAGTGAGAACTGTATCCTTATGATTTCTTGGCCCTGATAGGTCAATTCCGATTACTCTCATACAAAACCCTCACTTTCGTTATTACGACTGCTAGAACACTTTTAAAAGTTCTTCAAAACTCTTAACCTTCATATCATATTCACTTACTTGACCAAATCCATATTCAGCATAAATAAAGGGAATATTTGCAAATCTGGCTGCTTCCAAGTCACCTTGTGTGTCACCCACATAAACTGGATTTGATAAGTTATTTCTCTCAATCACTAATTTAATATTTTCACCTTTTGATAGACCCGTTCTGCCTGGGTTTTCAAAGTCTAAAAAATACTGATCAAGCCTATGAAACTTATAAAACGCTTCTATGTAACCATCTTGGCAGTTACTTACGATGTATAGTTTGTATTTTTGAGAAAGCTCCTTTAGGACATTCTCTACATTGTGAAAAAGAACTCCTCCGTTTTTTTCTAGGATAGATTGTTCTACTTCACAACAGTCTATTATTAATTTTTGCCGTTCTTCATTATTTAAGGTAGGAAAGAGTTTCAGACTTATTTCATTCATCTGTAAACCCATCGTACCTTCAAAGTCTTTCCGGGTTAATTCACTATTTATGAGACTACTTTTTCTTATAACGTTATTCCAGGCACTAAGCACTGTGTCTATTGGATCCCAGATGGTTCCATCTAGATCAAAAATTATACTATCCAAATTCAGTCCACTCCCATTTATTAAGTTAGCGATTAACTTCAAGGGCTTCTAAATACTCATACCAATATAACACACCAAAAGTTGGAAATAAAACAACCTAATGAAGAGCCTTATCGGCCAAGGAATAAAGCTCTAAATTTGCAAATAGATACTTTCAAACAACTTTACAATGTGTTTCTTCGAACTGTTATTTATTGTTGGCAATTGGGGCAAAAGAAAGTTTTCCGTGAAGAGATTTCACTTTTTATAATGGACGAATTGCAACGAGAGCATCCTTGACCTTCTCTGTCATAAACATAAAATTGATAGCCTCCTGTTTTATCATCTCCTATATATAGCGGGTTTTCCATATAACCACCTTGTTGAATTCCTCTTTTAAGGATAAACTGAATCGAATGATATAGCCGTGATAATTGTTGATCGTCAAGCTCATTGATTTTTTGATCAGGGCGAATCTCTGCATGCCAAAGAATTTCATCAGAATACCCATTCCCTATTCCAGCTAACACTTCTTGATTGATTAATGTTGTTTTAATTGCTCCTCTTCTTTTATGCATTAATTGATGAAAGGCATCCAGTGTAAAATCAGGATTAAGCACTTCAGGCCCCAGTTTTTTAAACTCTTCCTCGACCTCTTCAGGTGATAAAAGATGCAGATAGCCCAATCGCAGTCCAATGAAAAATAAATGTTGTTCACCGAATGATAGCTTTACTTGAATCGTCCTGTTTGGTTTATCTTCCTCTTTTCCAAAAAACATCCATCCGCCAAGCATCAGGTGTAATAATAAACATTTGCCATTCTGTAATTGAAAAACTAAATATTTTGCCCTTCTAGTAATCGTTTTTACAGCTTGATTTGAAACTTGCATCGTAAACTTGTCAACTGGTACATTAATAGACTTTTCCCGCCCAATCTCAATAGCCGAAATGTTTAGGCCACCTATCTTTGAACCCAGTAATGCTTTATATGTTTCCATCTCTGGCAACTCAGGCATAATTTTGCCCCCCATTTTATAATCTGTGTATACAGTATTTCCTACTGGGGAGTTATTATAAATGGCAGCGAGCAGCATTGTGATAAAGGCTTTGATGTGACGTCACATTCGGGAAGGGGAAATATCGGTAAACTGAGCACTAAAAAAGCCCTATCCACTAATGGATAAGGCTCCCGAAATTATGCAAGTACAATCTTTGCTACCGCTTCACAGTGCGTCGTCTGCGGGAACATATCAACTGGCTGTACTTCAACAGTCTTATATCCGCCGTCCTCTAGGATTCTCAGATCCCTCGCTAATGTAGCCGGGTTACATGATACATACACAACCTTCTTTGGTTTCATGTCTAAGATAGTTTGCAGAAGCGCTTCGTCACAGCCTTTTCGCGGCGGGTCTATGACCAATACGTCGGCGCTGTTGCCTTCTTTGTACCAAGCTGGGATGACTATTTCGGCTTCGCCTACTGCGAATTCGGCGTTTGAGATTTCGTTAAGCTCTGCGTTCCGTTTTGCGTCTTCGATGGCTTCGGGGACGATTTCGACGCCGAATACCTTCTTAGCTTTTTGCGCTAAAAATAACGAGATTGTGCCAATGCCGCAGTAGGCATCAATAACGGACTCTTCACCTGTAAGTTCAGCATATTCAAGCGCTTTGTCGTAGAGCACCTTTGTCTGTCCAGGGTTCACCTGATAGAACGAACGCGCAGAAATCGCGAACTTAATGTCACCGATATTGTCGTATATGACCTCGCTGCCCCATAGGACTTCTGTTTTGTCTCCCATTATGACATTCGTTTTCTTGGAGTTTATGTTATGGACGATTGATTTTACCTTAGGCAGCCTTGCGACGATTTCATTCACCAGCTTGTTTTGCTGAGGAATCTCATTAACCCTGGTCACAATAACAACCATCAACTCACCGGTACTTTTCCCGTAACGGGCCATGATGTGGCGAAGCACACCTTTATGCTTTTCCTCATTATATGGCTGAATGCCCAGCTCGCTGGCGATTTCTTTTACCGCCTTGATTGCCTCGTTAATTTCATGTAGGTGCAGCAGGCTTTCATCCGTATCGACAATTTCGTGGCTGCGCGGCTTGAAAAAGCCTGCAATCAGCTTTCCGTCCTTCTCGCCAACCGGCACCTGTGCTTTGTTTCTGTAATGCCAGGGATTGTCCATCCCCAGGATTGGGTGAACTACCACATCATCGAGTTTGCCAATCCGCGTCAGCACCTGCTTCACCTGGTTTTCCTTATACTTCAGCTGACCCTCATAGCTGATATGCTGCAGCTGACAACCACCATATTTATGGGCATCATCAGCTGGACACTCTACCCGGAACGTACTTTTTTCATGAATTTCCATCAAGCGGCCAAAGCCGTAGCCCTTGTTCACCTTAGTCACTTTGATTTTTGCTTTTTCGCCTGGAAGTCCGCCCTGTACAAAAATCGGGTAGCCCTCAACCTTGGCCACACCCGCTCCGTCATGCGTCAAATCCTCAAATACTACATCTATAAAATCGTTCTTTTTAACCGGGATTGTTTTACTCATCATTTCAAGTCCTTTGCTGTGAATTAGCTAAGTCAGATTTTATCATATTAAAGGCCGGATTGCGAAACGCACCGGCCCTGGATAATTCACTTGTGCTCTATTTTCCTCGCATCAGCTTGTGCTGGATAGCTCTCTCTTACATCGCCATCCAGCCAGAACTGCACTTGATCTCCTTTTTTAAAATCAGCTGCTTTTTCATACGTCAGCCAGATCAAATCGAGTCCGCCCTGGTCAATCAATGCCTCACTGGAAACATCTTTTAGCTCGTTGTATCTTTCCATGGTGATATTTTGTGCGACAAGGATTGATTCGTCTTTCACCTCTAAAACAAAGCCCTCTCTCGGTTCTTCTGCTTTAGCACAACCGGCAAGGTATATTGCCAGCATCATCATCACCGCGAAAAAGAGTTTAATAGCCTTCATCCCAATATTCCCCTACTCCACAGAAAACTCTTTAGTCACTTCATACTTTTCCCCGCCCTTGGGCGTCATCCAGACAGAAAGAACATAGTCCCCTTTTTCAAGGGAAAGCTCATGAAGGTCGATTTTATAGTTCAAAGCCTCACCCTGTTTTACTTTTTCCTCCCCCAATGCCTGTAAAAAAGACGCAACGCTTGAGAACAGAAAAACCTCTTTGCCATCTTTCGTTTTTACCGAGTAATCGTATCTTTGTGAACTCGAGAATTCGAGAGTCACTTCTTCTTCCGTTTGATTCTTTACTTCATATTGAAAAATCAACGGTTTTTCCTCTGTCAGACTTGCAGCCATTTCTCCTGCCACGATTCCGGCACCTCCTTGATCCTCGTCATTATTCGAAACCTGGTTTCCCGTTCCACAGCCGGTTACCAGTAAACCCATCAGCACTAGCATCCATAATTTTCTCATTGCCCGACCCTCCTGTTGAATAAACTCTTTATCTATTTGTCAGGAGAATGGCACAAAAGGTTACATAAATAGATAAACCAATTCACCCATTTTTAAACAAAAAGGAGAAGTGCCCGTTACACCTCCCCTCTCCATTTATGCTCTTTTATACTTTTTATCAAAATATTGCTGCAGTCCGCTGCTGGTCATGGAGAAAGCCAATATGGTAATCCCAATGGCAACCGTGCCGGTAATCGGCAGCCACGGGTGTGACCAGATATGGTGGGTGATCTCTGCGAAATAGGTTGGCCATGCATTGGATGTGTTCATCGCTTTATACCCTCCACTGAGCTGGGAAACGAATTCGACGCTCAAGAAGATTTCCACGATTCCAAGCTGGCCGATCAGGAAAAGCGTTCTTCCTAGGTCGGAGAAAAACTGGACGATGAAAAACGGTCTTAGCGGCGGCCAATAATAATTTTTCAGCATCGTCAAAGCCGATGAGCCAGAGACAATCCCGGCCTCTACATAAGGTTTCCTTGAGATATCGACCATTCCCTGGTAAAAAATATCGGCAATCCTGCCCGCTTCAATTAGAGCAAGCACCAGCATGATCCAGAGATATCGATTATCGGAAAATGTAACGAATGGAGTGCCAATGATCAAGATCACAAAGAATATTGGCGGCATGAATGAGAACAATCGATTCCAAATGATCAGTATGCGGCGAAAAAATTTCATATAAAAACTTGCCATCGCGAGCGGAATCGCAATGATGTATCGAATCAGGACAATGGCGAGTATCGTTAACAATGTCTCTTTCGTACCTAAAAGCACCCTGCTCAATAAATCTTTGCCATTCGCATCCGAGCCAATCGGGAAATCCGCAGATGGCGCAAACGGCGGAAGCTCGAATCCACCACCTTCTTTTTGCTTCATCACTGTTTCTTTCAGCGATGTATCCACGAACGGAAGATATGGTGCTATAAGGACAATAACAAATAGAAATGATAAGATCGTCAGGCCAAAAAATAATGATTTATTCATGATTCATCTCCTGTGATGCCGGGGTGACAAGACTCTTAGAAATCTGTGTGACCAAATTTGAAAGCAAAATGATTGTGGCAAAGAAGACCGTATATCCGACGGCAGAAATACCGTCGACCATGATATCCAGCCCAATCCTGAAACCTGTTCCCCTCAGCACCGCGTTAAACAGCCCATCTGCTGCACCCTGAAAGTCCATTAATTTTTCAACGATAAACAGGTTCGATAATACATAGAGCGTGATTGTATTTCCATGCGCCAGGATCCTCGGAAACGAATTTTTCAGAATATGTATGAACAATATTTTCATCCCCGGAGTTCCCTTTGATTTCGCCGTCCGGATGTAATCATTGCCTGACTGCTCCTGCAGACTCACATTGGTGATGTTCGCAAGGTAGAAAACAGGGTAAATCAACAGAAATAGAATCCCCACCACATAGGTTTCGAGCTTTTCACTTCCATATAACGTCACATGGAAAAACAAACCTTTTTCATATAAAAACATCAGGCCAATCTGGATGGTGATGATGAAAAAGAGGTCCGGCATTGAGATGAATAGCCACGTCGTCCCATTGCCAAGGAAGTTCAGCTTTCTTTTTTGCATCCTAAAATCAAAGATTCCTTTCAAGACGCCTAGAATATAGGCCAGAATCAAGGTGGGCACAATCAATAGCAAGCTTTTCCAAGCCTTGCCCGCAATCCGATTCGCGTACGACTGGCCAGGGACAAACTCTCCGAGGTTGGGGTTCTCTTTTATATAAGCAAAGAAACCTTTGATATTCTGAATATGCATGTCCAATTCATAGTCGTAGCTGGCGGATTTGAACTGCCCGCCCTGTCCTGTCTCATAATCCGTCTTAGCCGGCAAAAACAATATCCCAATAAATAAAAATACGCAGACGATCCATAACACAAACTGCTCGATTGCCTTTTTAAAATAAACCATGAAGCCTCCTGATGGACTATATTTTATTGAACCATTAAGCTGCATTCTACCTTTCTCTCAATCTCCTCTATCCTCATAATGGAGACCTTCATCAGGTAACTCCGCATCCGCAGCGCAGACATCTAGCTGCTTATTCTATTTCTACGACAGAATAAAATTCAGCGAACTTGAGAATCAGATACATGCCTATTTTCACACTAGTTATATTTTACCATTTTTAATTTTTCAGAAAAGTATTTTTTTTGAGTTTTTTATTCTGCCTCGCCGGGAGAATAGGAAATAAAGAGGATAATGTAAAGAAAAACTGGAGATGTTTCCGCTTCTTGTGACCGTGCTTTCGCAATTTCCTCTTTCACGGGCACAAGGCTGGGACATTCAAATCATTTTTTATGACGATAAATGGGTGACTTCCTGAAATAACCCCCAATTTACGTGCACACATTAAACCTAAAAAAGACGAAGCCCGCGGGCTTCGTCTTAATGTACCTTTTTCTTAGACATATAGAGAAATACCTTGATCATAAAATAGCTGACGTCATCGGGCAGCAGTTCCTTGATGGGTTTGAGCTTGTCGCGGCCGGCTTCTGCGACGGCCTGCTCGAGGTCATCGATATACCGGGCAGGAATCAGCACGTCATAGTCGACTTCCATTCCCTGCTGGATGCACTGGATCAAGTGATTTTCAACCGTGCTTTCTGCCAGCTCGCGCTTTGCAGCTATCTCGGCTACGGGCAGTTTCTCCTGATGCAGCTTGTAGGTTTCAAGATGGGAATCGCCGACAGCTTTTTTCGCCGGTTTCCTCACCGGTTCCGAAACAGCATTCATCACCGGCTGGCGCTCAGGATGCTTCTCGCAAAACTCGATAATCCGCTGAATGAATGGCGCACCATATTTCTGCAGCTTGTGTTCACCAACACCAGCCACATTGAGAAACTCCGCATCCGTCAGCGGCAGCTTCAGGCACATATCCTTCAGAGAGGAATCGGAGAAAATCATAAATGGCGCCACTTTTTCCGCAGCGGCAACCTCTCTCCGCAACTCACGCAGTTCTTCAAACAATGGATCATCGTTGGAAACCTGCTTGACCTGCACCGCTTCCTTCCTGAAGACCTTCGTTTTTCCGAGCAAAACATCCTTCCCTTTTTCCGGTACATAAATCGTAGGGTAAGTCCCATGCTCGACGCCGATCAGCTCCTGTGAAATCAAAAACTCAATCAGGTCATTGACCTGCTTGGCATTCCGGTCCTTCATCAGTCCGTAAGTCGGCAATTTATCCAGGCGGAACTCAAGGACCTTTTTATTCCTGGAGCCTGTCAATACATTGGCCGTCATGGCCTTGCCGTATTTTTGGCCCATCCGGATGATGCATGAAAGCACCATTTGCGCATCCTTTGTGACATCCTCTGTTTCACGGGAGTCCGTACAATTGCCGCAGCGTCCGCAAGGCTCGGTGTCTGTCTCGCCAAAATAATGCAGGATATAGGATTGCAGGCATTCCTCGGTATGGCAGTATCCGACCATCTGCTGCAATTTTTCCAGCTCTGGCCCAATCCGTTCGCGGTCGGCGGACTGGTCGATCAAGAAGCGCTGAACCTGGACATCCTGTGATGAATACAGCACGGTACATTCACTGTCCAGGCCATCACGACCGGCACGGCCAGCTTCCTGATAGTAGCTCTCCATATTCTTCGGCATCTGGAAGTGGAGGACGTACCTGATATTACTTTTATCGATACCCATTCCAAAAGCTGAAGTCGCAACCATAACAGTCGCCTCATCCTGTAAAAACCGCTCCTGTTCGCTGTTTCGGTCTTCATCATTCATTCCTGCGTGGTAGCGGGCAGCGTTGAAACCTTCCTTCTGCAGCCATTCATATAGCTGGTCGACAATCTTCCTTGTTGCCGCATAAATGATGCCGGCTTCTTTTTCGTTCTTTTTGATAAAATCCCTTAAATATGCCTGGCGGTCCTGGCCTTTTACGACAGAAAAGCTTAAATTGCTGCGCTCAAACCCTGTTATGACCGTATTCTCGGGGTTTATTTTTAACGAAGCGCAAATATCCTCCCGTACTTTCGGTGTCGCAGTTGCCGTCAAAGCAAGTACGATCGGCTTTTTCGGCAGTCTATTGGCCAGACCGGAAATCTGCAGATAGCTTGGCCGGAAATCATGTCCCCACTGCGAGATACAGTGCGCTTCATCGACGGCGATCAACGGAATTTCCATGTCCTGAAGGTCGTCGATGAATTCCCAGGATCCCAGCCGCTCTGGAGCGATGTACAACAGCTTGTACTTTCCGTTCCTGGCGTCATCCATCCGAGCGGCAGCTTCTCCGGCAGTAAGCGAGCTGTTGATATACGTCGCTGGGATGCCTAGCTGGACGAGCGTATCTACCTGGTCCTTCATCAAGGAAATCAGCGGAGAAATAACGATGGTTGTCCCGGGCAGCACGAGCGCCGGGATTTGATAGACGATCGATTTACCTCCTCCAGTCGGCATGACGCAGACTGTGTTTTTCCCTTCAAGCACAGAGGAAATCGCCTGTTCCTGTCCCAATCGGAATGAAGAATAACCGAAATGATCTTGCAATAATTGATGGGCTTTTTGCAGCATTGCGAGGTGGCTCCTTTCAGTGAGAAAATGTGGGGAATATAGGGGTTGCTCTTTCATTTTAACAGATAAGCCTTGGAGAACGACAGTAAAAATGCCATGCTCCCAAAAGAAGCATGGCACCTTTTATTCTGCGATCAGCATTGACTCTACATTTCGATTTCGAGGGAGCACAATCCTTATGGTCGTGCCTTCTCCAGGCTGGCTTTCAATATCAATGCTTCCGTGATGAAGATCGATGATCCGTTTGCAGGTGAGCAAGCCCAATCCTGTTCCTTTTTCCTTCGTTGAATAAAAAGGCTCGAAAAGGCGATTGAATCTTGATTCCGATATTCCGCAGCCTTTATCAGAGACGGTGATCATTACGGACTCAGCACTCATCTCTTCCAAGCTTACCCCGATAAAATGGCCGTTGTTCTCCGTGGCTTCTATCGCGTTTTGCAGAATATTGATCAGGACTTGTTTTATCTGATTCCCATCACAATTCAAATTGATTTGTACTTCCGCTTCTAATTCAATGTTGATGCTTTTCAAATTGGCCTGCGGTCCCATGAATTGGATACAATCCCTCAACAGTTTATTTATGTTTGTATATTGAAAACGAACATTCTCCTTCGGTTTGGCAATGAACATGAACTCATTGACGATTTGATTGATCCGGTCCATCTCATCCAGCATGATATCAAGATACGGAATCAACTTTTGATCCGTAACGCTTTCTTTGACGATTTTAGCAAAGCCTTTCAACGAGGTGAGCGGATTCCGGATTTCATGCGCAATCCCTGCTGCCAGCTCCCCAACTACAGATAGCTTCTCCATTTGCTGGGCCTGCTTCTCTCTTATTTTTTCCTTCGTTATATCGATGGTTGTCCCGATGACCTCAACCGTCTCTCCATTTACACGGATTGGATTCAGAACAGCTAAATAATGGATTCCGCCAACGCTTCCCTCATAGTTAACCTGCTCACCATTCCACGCCTTTTCGTAAAAAACCTCTTTGCGCTTTACCTGGTCAGCCGGCAAAAATCCCGTCAAAGACCTTCCGATGACAAGATCAGGGCAAAGACCCACCTTTTCTATTAGCTTGCCTTCAATGAAAGTATGGATGAACTGGTTGTCCTTTTTAATGAACTTAAATATGAAGCCTGTTTCCCTCGGTATGAATTGTTCATAATCCACTGCGCTACTCTCGTCATTCACACGGCAACACCCTTAGAAAAGATTCGTTCCCTAATAATTCTTTATAACTAGGGGAAATCCTTTTATAAAAAAGGGAAATAGTGACGAATTAGAATTAATATTTATCGATTGTCACTCCAAGTACCGATGCCCTGATAAAATCCAGCTTCCTGAAT
The DNA here is from genome assembly GCF_031759225.1 of Mesobacillus jeotgali. Classification (NCBI taxonomy): domain Bacteria; kingdom Bacillati; phylum Bacillota; class Bacilli; order Caryophanales; family Bacillaceae; genus Mesobacillus; species Mesobacillus jeotgali. The sequence continues at coordinate 364,079 of NZ_CP134494.1, read as the reverse complement.
CGCTGCAATTCTTCAGGGGTCCCCGTAACAACCGCGGTTTCCTGAACAATGTCCTCCGCATCGACATGGGCAATCCCTTGCTTCAGCAGGTACCTATACACAATGTTCAGCTCATCATTAAGATCTTGATTTACATCTCCCATACCGACCTCCCGCTTACATAACGTTTATCCTATTGAAAAGTTAACACATTCAGACAAGGTTTTTGTTTATTTTTTCCGTAAAAAAAAAGAACCTAAGGATCAGGTTCGATAGTATTCACGCATATTTAAAAAGACTGCTTTCCCCTCAAGGAAAGCAGCCCATTCTATTCCATCTTCTCTCCGGTCATCTCCATGACCTTCTCTTTCACTTCTTCTATATTGCGCATTTTGTTGTCCCAGCATTTCTGGCTGAGGTCGACTGGATATTCTTCGGGATTGAGCATACGTGTGTATTCTTCCCATAGGACGCCGAGACAGTACTTAGAATGCTTGCGGACTTCTTCCAGGCTCGGCTGGGTGTACACAAGCTTGCCCTCCTTGTAGATATCGTGATGCAGATCCCTCGCGTCGAAATTCGTGACGAATTTGCTGATAAAGGTATGGACCGGGTGGAACATCTTCAGCCGCTTTTCCTGCTGCGGATTCTCTCCCTCAAGCGCGATGTAGTCCCCTTCTGAACGATTATTGGCTTTGTTGATGATCCTGTACACATTTTTAATGCCAGGCGTCGTCACTTTTTCCGGATTGGACGAAATCTTGATGGTGTCCTCCATCGTTCCGTCTGCCCGCTCTACTGAGACGATTTTATAAACAGCGCCAAGGGCAGCTTGTTCATAAGCGGTGATCAGCTTCGTGCCGACTCCCCAAGTATCGATTTTCGCACCCTGAGCTTTCAGGTTCATGATCGTATACTCGTCCAGGTCGCTTGATGCTACGATTTTCGCATCCTTAAAGCCGGCTTCATCCAGCATTTTACGAGCTTCCTTTGAAAGGTAAGCCAAGTCCCCGCTGTCGAGACGGATGCCGATGAAATTGATTTTATCGCCGAATTCCTTAGCAACTTTAATTGCGTTCGGCACTCCTGACCTTAGCGTATCATACGTATCGACAAGGAAAACGCAGTCCCTGTGTGTCTCTGCGTATTTTTTAAAAGCGGTATAGTCATCTCTGTACGCCTGTACCATCGAGTGAGCGTGCGTCCCGGAAATCGGGATTCCGAACAGCTTGCCTGCACGCACATTGCTAGTGGAATCAAAGCCTCCAACATACGCAGCACGCGTGCCCCATAGAGCAGCATCCATTTCATGTGCACGGCGGCTGCCGAACTCCATCGCGATTTCGTTTTTTACAACCTGTTTGATTCGCGAAGCTTTGGTCGCAATCAATGTCTGGTAGTTGACGATATTAAGCAGTGCCGTTTCAATCAATTGCGCTTGAACCAAGGGTGCATCTACCCTTACCAGGGGCTCATTGGCAAAAACAATCTCTCCCTCTTGCATCGCACGGATTGAGCCTGTAAAACGCAGCTCTTTTAAAAAGGCAAGGAAATCCTCATCGAACTTTCCTTCCTCTCTTAAATATTGAATATCATCTTCCGTGAAGCCAAAGTTCTCGATATAGCTGATGATTTTTTCTAGTCCGGCAAAAACGGCGTAGCCATTGCCGAAAGGAAGCTTCCGGAAAAATAAATCAAACACCGCGCGGCGATTATGAACGCCATCGCGCCAGTATGTTTCCATCATATTTAATTGATATAAGTCCGTATGCAGCATCAAGCTGTCGTCTCTGAATTTAGTGCTCATCAAAAAACCTCCAAATTTACTGCCATCAATAGCTTGCTGTTATAACGCCGCCCAGGACTACTTGACCTGTGCTCCAATCGAACTCTCGAAATGACGGAGCGACCACTCATGGCCGATTTGGTCAAAGGAAGCAACAGCATCTCTATGAATAATAACCTTAAATCCTTTGTTATAAGCATCCACCGCCGTATGAAGGACACAAATATCCGTGCAGACACCGACGAGATGCACCTCGGTGATTCCCCGCTCGCGAAGCTTTATCTCCAGGTCGGTACCGGCGAACGCTGAATATCTCGTTTTATCGATATAATGCACATGGTCGAGATGCTTATTGTTTTCATAAACCTCCTGCAGGCTTCCGTACAAATCCCTGCCCTTCGTACCGCGGATATTATGCGGAGGATACAGCTTTGTCTCCGGATGGAATTCATCGCCCTCATCATGGACATCAATAGCGAAAACAACATAGTCACCATTTCCGATGAACTCCTTCGTGACACCGACAAGCTTCGCTTCAATCGCCTGCCCAGGCTCTCCACAAGTCAGCCGCCCATCACCCGCAACAAAGTCATACGTATAATCGATATTGATCAAGGCCTTCTTCCCCATTATGTATCCACATCCTTTTATCTTATTATCTTTTATTTTCTTCCAAATATGATTTACAGGCAAATTTTTCATATCGGCAAGGTATTTTGGTTGGTTAGTTACTGGATATATTATTCAAAACTGACACTGGATAAGGTTTTGTCCGAAGTCGCACCAGGTTCAGATAAATTCCCAGCTTCTCCTCTTCGTTTTGTCCGAAGTCACACCAGGTTCAGATAATCTATAGTAGATTCCTATACCCTACCCCAACGCACAAATAATAAACCAGCTAATAGGAGTCAAGAACTTCTTATTAAAATATTTGTTCTTCCGTGTTATACTTTTGGAGGCACGCCAAATAACCCTCCAAATACTGTTTGGAAGGTTTTTCATTAACTGTTTTATCTTGTTCATTAAGCCATATCTAGGAACTGCTCATTCCTTTTTAGGATTGCATAAATCCAGTGTAAAAGCTTGTTTACACAAGCTATCAGTGCTACTTTTGAAGGCTTTCCTTCATTTCGTTTCCGATCATAATACTCTTTTAGCTTCTTGTTCCTGGAGCTTCTTATACCGCATAAAACGGCCATATACAAAGCGTGCCGTAAACGGCTTGAACCTCGTTTAGTAATATGATTTATAGTAGCTGTAAACTTACCTGATGAATGGACACTTGGATCAATTCCAGCGTAAGCCACAAGTTTTTTAGGGTGATTAAACCGGTCAATTTCTCCGATTTCGGAAATGATCGTTGCCGCGATCTTTCCTCCTATACCGGGAATTGATTGGATTATCTTACATTCTTCAATTTCTTCTGCCAGGACATCTATCTCTGCCTCTATATTGGATAGGTGTTCTTGGTACTGAAGAAGCATAGAGATATACATATCCAAACTGAACAACTGACTTTGATACACACCTTGTTGGAAAGGATTTCGCTCAGCCGAAGCTATTAATTTAGCTACCCTCTCCCTGGCCCAACCTTCAGACCGTTTTATACGCATTCCCACAATTCGCTCCAGTATCTTTACTTCACCAGTCCTCAGAACATCTTCAGATGTAGGAAACTCCTTTAAAATCTGTAGAGAAACTTTTGAAAATAGATCTCCAAAGACTCCCCTATATTCCGGAAATACCTGGTCAAGAATTGTGTGGAATTGAAGTTTTGCCTGAATGTAAAGGTTCGAAACGGCTTCGTATTGCCTTGACAGTGTTCTTAAATTTAGTAGCCTTAGTCCTCGTTTCTTATAAGGCTCAAATTCTTCCTTGTAATACAAAACACAAAGTTGATATGCATCCACGGCATCCGTCTTTACCTTTCTAAGACTGGTTTTCTTGGCCTGATGAGAAATGATGGGGTTTACCAAGATATATAGATATTGACTCTCCTCCAGACATTGAATAATTGGTGTATGGTAATGACCTGTAGATTCAAGAATTACTGCTGGTCTAACGCCAGTCTTTCTTTCTATCTCTTTCAAAAAAGAGATGAAGGTATCTAAATCCTCCTTGATATGTTTTATCCTGAAGCTCTTTCCAAATGGCTTGTCTTTATCTAGAAATACCTGAGCTTCACTTTCTCCTTTGGCCACATCCAGGCCAACTACTGGATTCAATGATTATCTCTCCCTTTGTTTACTCGCCAGTAACCCCAATACCTTCCTGTAGTTCCATAGCTTCGCTTGTTATACGAGATCAAAATTGTCCCAACCAGCCTCAAACATCATTCTACAAGTAGGGGGCGAACAGTTTATATTACGAGATCTAACTCCCACGCACCCGTACGTTCTACCCTGGCTACTGAAATAATAGGTCCTATAAAAAAAAGAGCCAACCAGTAAATACTGGTTAACTCTATAATACGAACCACCCGTGAGAACGGGTGGTTTTCTCTGCGGCTGAAAGCCTTTGTTACTGACCAAACCCTAAAGGGCTACTGAAAGGTTCGCCAATTGTACTACTTCTACTGGCCAGACCTCAAAGGCCTTCTCCCCTTCTAACTTCGTTTCTTTTTCTTCACTTCTTCTCCTGTGAATGGATCAATGTATTCCATCATCGTTAATTGCTCTGCGACTATATCATCTTGTATTTGATTTCGAATGTAATCTTCTATTACCTTTTTGTTTCTTCCAACGGTATCGACATAATAACCTGTACACCAGAATTTTCGATTTCCATATCTGTATTTCAGGTTTGCGTGCCGATCAAATATCATTAAACTACTTTTTCCTTTTAAGTAACCGACAAATGAGGAGACACTTATTTTAGGCGGTATACTCACTAACATATGTACGTGGTCCTTACAAGCTGTCGCTTCGATTATTTCTACACCTTTTCTTTCACATAATGTGCGTAGTATTTCTCCAATATCTTTTTTGATTTTCCCATAAATGATCTGTCTCCTATACTTTGGGGCGAATACGATGTGATACTTACAATTCCAGGTAGTGTGTGCTAAACTGTTATTGTCTTTAGACATAGGACTTCCTCCGTGCAGATATTTTTGGTTGGCGAACCAAAAAATATTTTAGCACCGTGGGGAAGTTTTTTTAATACCACGCTGAAAGCTTTTTGGAACCCCAGGCATAGCCCGGGGTTTTCATTTCCACAAAAAAAACCACTCCAATCGAGGAGTGGCTTCCGTTTATTCTGCTTTAAAGTTCAATTCCAGGTTCTCCGGCCGGTCTTCTGGTCGGATTTCATCCAGCGGTACATAAACTTGAATGTGCCTGAACAGGTTTTCGAATTCAGCTGGCAGATTGCCGCCGTATTCACCGTCGAGGTTCAATTGGACCGTTTCCTTGGATTGAACCTTGATGCGGTTAGCCTGTGTGTAAATCACGCCTGGGTCATTTATATGCTCACCGCGGACTGCGAGTGAGGCGATCCTGATAAAATCGGCCAGGTTCGTCTTTTTCAAAATCAATAAAGAAAACAATCCATCATTGATTGAAGAGTTTGGTGCCAGGCGCTCGAAACCGCCGACGGAATTCGTCAGCCCGACGAGGAACATCATGACTTCGCCTTCAAACAGCTTTCCATCATACTCAATGCTTACTTCAGAAGCACGGATGGATGGCAGCATCTCGATTCCTTTTAGGTAATAGGCGAGCTGTCCGAGCATCGTCTTGAGTTTGCTCGGCACTTCATATGTCAGCTCCGTCAGTCTGCCGCCGCCTGCGATATTAATGAAATATTTATCGTTGATTCGGCCTACATCGACCGGAATTGTTTCGCCTTTAACAATGATGTCGACCGCAGCCTCTATATCCCTTGGGATATGGAGTGCGCGTGCAAAGTCATTCGTTGTGCCGACCGGAATCACACCGATTTTCGGGCGGTAATCCTGTTCAGCGATTCCATTGACCACTTCATTGATCGTGCCATCTCCGCCAGCCGCAATAACTAGGTCATAACGCCGCTCGACCGCTATCCTCGCAGCCTGCGTCGCGTCCCCCTCACCTGTCGTTGCATGGCATGAGGTTTCATAGCCAGCATTCTCCAGCTTCACCAAGACCTCAGCAAGATGCTTTTTAAAAATTTCACGACCTGAAGTCGGATTATAAATGATTCTTGCTCTTTTCATACCCATCATCCTACTTAATATCATTTTATATTCCATTCTTTTACATCATAGCCCATAATGAATATCCAGGCAATTACCTCAATATCAATTCTACCGGATATATCATAAACGATTTTCTCTCCATTTGCCAAAAAAGACTCACTATTTATTTAAAGTGTTAACTATCGTATTTTTCGAAAAACTCTTCCATTCATCCTCTTTCTTTTTTACAATACAGAGAGGATGGATACATAAATTGGAAACCCCTGCCCGTTATATGGAGGTACAGATTTATGGCTTATACCCGTTTTACACGCTGGGCAAAATTACAGGCCCTTAATGAGTCAGCATTGACGATTATTTAAGAGGAAATTGAATACCTTGCCGGTTTTGTCATTTCAATTGCTTTTGTAAAAAAAGGCATCATTATACGTGCCTTATAATAAAACAGACGTGCTAAACGGTATAAAGGTTCCCAAGGTTTTTGTTCCTGTACAGCAATTTAAATTCGTAAAAAAACATTCTGACCATGACTATTTTAGAATAAAATTCTTTAACTAGATTAAAAGGGTGACACTATATGACTTGGATCTGTCTCTTGGCAGCATATTTGGTTGGTTCCATTCCTACCGCTCTATTGATTGGCAAATATTTTTTCCATGTGGATATCAGGGATCACGGCAGCAAAAACCCTGGCGCGACGAATACATTGCGGGTCATGGGCAAGCGTGCAGCGATTGTGGTGCTGCTTGTGGATGTGGCGAAAGGAATGCTGGCGGCTTCTCTTCCGCTGATTTTCGATACTCCTGTTGAGCCGCTGTATGCCGGCTTGATTGCGGTCATTGGCCATTGCTTTCCGATTTTTGCAGGATTCCGAGGAGGCAAGGCAATCGCCACAACAGCAGGGGCGCTGCTGATTGTTGACATCGGAATGTTCCTGGCTGTGTATGTGACCTTCTTTGCGGTCATTTTGCTTACCAAATATGTATTCATGGGTTCGATTTCGGTGGGAATCGCGATGCTCATTTATTCATTTTTCTCTCCGGAAATTCATGAGCCATTCATCTTTACTGCTTTTATTTTATTTTTAATTTTCCTCCATCGTTCGAATCTGCAGAACTTTTTTAACGGCAAGGAACCGAAAATCAATGATAAAAAAGTGAAAGGTGACCGCCTGCCTCCAAAAGATCTTAAGATGTAACTCTAACCATGGCTTTCAGGGCCATGGTTCTTTTTTCTTATAGATATATTACTAAAGTAAATTACTATTTGCAGAATAGTATTTTTAGAGGAAAAATAGATTGTTAATCATTTATGAGAAATGATAGAATATTAATTGTATTAGCAATATTTTTTTAATATTTTTCCATCATAATAAAGGGGGAAAGATTATGTCCAATGAAATGTACCAAATCATTGCCATAGGGATCTACATGGCCGCGATGCTTTATATCGGCTGGTATTCCTATAAAAAGACTAGCAATCTTACTGACTACATGCTTGGCGGCAGATCGCTTGGTCCGGCAGTCACAGCGCTAAGCGCGGGTGCAGCAGACATGAGCGGCTGGCTCTTGATGGGTCTTCCAGGGGGAATTTATGTAAGCGGTTTAGCGAATGCATGGATTGCCATCGGATTGACCGTCGGCGCGTATCTCAACTGGCTTTATGTAGCACCTCGACTTCGCTCATATACCCATGTGGCGAATGACTCCATCACGATTCCTAGCTTCCTTGAAAACCGTTTTAAAGATGATACTAAGCTTTTAAGAATTGTATCTGGAATTGTTATTCTTCTATTTTTTACTTTCTACGTTTCCTCCGGAATGGTCGCCGGAGCTGTTTTCTTCGAAAGTTCTTTTGGCCTCGGTTATCATACCGGCTTGTTGCTTGTTTCCGCAGTCGTTGTTGCTTACACGTTATTCGGCGGATTCCTGGCAGTAAGCTATACAGATTTCATCCAGGGAATGATGATGCTTCTCGCCCTGCTGCTCGTGCCGATTATCGGCTTCACGAAAACAGGGGGACCTGCAGAAACGTTCGATACTATCCGTTCGATCGATCCTGCATTGCTTGATTTATTCAAAGGTACGACTGTTCTAGGTATCATATCAACTGCAGCATGGGGTCTTGGCTACTTCGGCCAGCCACATATCATCACCCGTTTCATGGCAATCACATCAATAAAAGAAACAAAGAGTGCAAGAAGAATCGGTATGGGATGGATGATTTTCTCCTTATTGGGAGCCATACTGACAGCATTGATCGGTCTTGCCTATTTCACACAGAATCCGGATGTTAAGCTGGATAACCCTGAGGCAGTCTTTATCGTACTCGGGCAAATCTTCTTCCATCCATTATTCGCCGGCCTTATGCTGGCAGCCGTCCTTGCTGCAATCATGAGCACAATCTCATCTCAGCTGATCGTAACGTCCAGCGCACTCACTGAGGATTTATACAAAATCTTATTCAAAAAAGAAAAGTCTGATAAGCAATACGTATTTTTCGGACGTATGGCAGTACTTGCGGTTGCAATAATTGCCGCAGCACTTGCATGGGTGCAGAACGACACGATCCTTGGCCTGGTTGCATACGCATGGGCAGGCTTCGGCGCAGCCTTCGGACCGATCATCATCCTAAGCCTGTACTGGAAGAAGATGACCAACTGGGGTGCGATTCTCGGTATGATTGCCGGTGCAGCTACCGTCGTCATTTGGAGCAATGTCGGCCTGAGCGATGTCATGTACGAAATCGTCCCAGGTTTCATTATCAACCTGATCATTTCCGTGGTTGTCAGCTTGGCCACTTATAAACCAAACCCTGAGATAGAAAAAGAATTCGATATGAGTGTTGAAAACTTAAAATCGTAAATTCGATACCACAGAGATTTTTCTCTGTGGTATTTTCGCATTCCGAATAAACATTACAGGAATTTACATATCATCGATAGAATTCAATAATGATAAATTAATGCATGAGGAGAAACTGATGAAGAGAAAGCTGCTATTCTATGGAACAACTGCCATATTGCTGTTGATCGTATTGATTGCCATGGACAGCTATAAATTATATAAAGAGGAAAAGCCGCCTGTACCAATCGTAACGGTGAATGGACAGGAGATTCCACAAATTCTCGGCCAATATGATTGGCATGGCACCAAAACGGAGAAAGTGGATCCGCTCAATGCCATGGCTGGCATGAATCCATCCAGGGTGAAGGAAAGAGAAACACTAGAAGTCTCATTTCCTCCAGAAATAGTCCCTGATTCTATTTTAATCAGCCAGATAAATACATTGCCAGGCATGGAAAAGAAGACTGTTGAAGGTAATAGCATTCCCATTCCAAAAAACCCTTACATGGAAAGAACCTATTTTAAGATAAAAGCGGTATGGGGAAAGGAATTTAGTACTTACTATGTAAAGCTCGATATCGAAGAACTTCCACCCCTATATGATTTTTTATCAAAGGATCCGGAAAAACTCGCTGTCCTTGCGATTGTTCCACGTGGAGAGTCAGAAAAGTTTGACATTCCTGAAGAGGTAAAGGAAAAGCTTGATTCCTTTCAGATATCAGATAATATGGAGGAATTGAAGAAGACACATTATCCAGAGCTTCGAATATATACAGCACCAATATACTTGATCTTTAATACAGAATTTCTTCAGCAGACGGTCGAGGATAAGGAAACATTGATTAGAATTTTGACGTATGGCGACCGGCAATAATCCAAACTAGGCCCAGATAGAAGGGCCTTTTAGTTTTCTTATTCAAAATCAAGATATTCATTGTTAAAAACCAGCCTCTCGCCTTCCTCATATACTGCTTCCAGCAACCCCGTCAAAGTTTTATAGGTATTAACCTGCTTTCCATAAAGGATTGTGCCAGTCCTAAGTTTTTTTCGGTCATATTCATAAAGCTTGTCTATCTTTTGCAGAAATTCATCATACATGACCACAACTCCTGGATTTTAATCAACTGAAATTATACCTGCCCACTGGCTGGATTTCGAACGGACCTCAAAGGTTTGATGATCTTTCCAGGCTGCTACTCCTAAAAACCTTCCATAAACTATCTCATTTGGAACCTCTTTCGCCAAAACCTTCTCTTTTATCATCAAGCCGTCTTTATCAAAAATCCTGGCGATCAGCTGAAAAGAACTCACACTGTGAATACCAAGCACTATTGCTGTATATCTTTTATCCGGACTCTTTTTAGGTGTGTTTTTTAACAGAAATTCAGCCTGGTAATGATGGTCTTTAATTTTTTCAAGCGCCTGAATGACAGGAGAGTAACTCCAGTCCAGTTCCCGAAAAACCGGAGCAATATAATTGTCGAAGATTCTTACATACTCCTCATATTTATCTTCAACAGTATTAAGCTTCAAAAACTCAATCGGATTATAAGGGATCTTCACGGTCCGTCCATTTTCAATTGTATAATCATCAATTTCAATTTCTTTTACTTTATCAATGCAATAAATATGTAAACATCTGTCTTCATTGGTCTCAATCCCTTTTAAATATCTGCTCATCAGCAATTGAAAGATTCTGGTTTGATGGTTAAAACCTGTCTCGCCCTTTTTTGGCCTGTTTGTCATGTCAGACAGTATAATTTCCTTTAATTCCATTTTGACCCCCTCATTCTCCTTACCACTCTCTCCACTCTTCAGTAATATCCTCGTCAGGCTCAAGACCGGCTTCCCGGGCTTTTCCATCAATGAATTCATATAATTCTTCGCGTTCCAGTGTTTCTATGAAATAATCGTATTCGTCGTTGAGCCTGTTAAATTCGATTACGACTTCTTTTACTTTCTTCAGAATAGCCTTTTCCGTAGGGTTGTTCAAAGACTCAAGAGAAGAGACATACCTCTGAAGTGCTTTTTCAGAAGCGGCTATAGCCTCCTCGCTGAACATATCATCTCCATCTTTCATTCGCGCTCTCCATAGAACAGTTGGGATTGTTTCATTTGATTGTGGCTTTGCCAAAATTTCATCCTCCTTTTTCTTTACAGCGGTGTAATCCTTCAACCGATGTGTGTAATGTTTTTTCTGTGTAAAATAGACCTCCTCTATACGTTCACATGGATGTAAATCCCCATCAAGCACAGTGGTCCCTCCGAAAGCAAGCAACTTTAAATGAGGCAATGAATTGACAAACTGGATTGAGGCTAGTTCCTCGCAATCCATCAGAAGTAGCTTTTCTAATCCTTTTAACTCTGCAATAGGAGTATAATCATCGATTTTTTTACATTTCTCGATATTTAAAACTCTCAGGCTTTTTGATAGATTTTTAATGTCCTTCAAATCATGAAAGGACCTTAAATAGAATAAGCCCAGCTTTTCCAGGCTTTCCAGTCCCTCCACCCCCAATAATGAAGTGATATTAGATTGGATCAACTCCAGGGATTCCAGATTCTTAAGGTCTGAAAATTGTTCAAGGTTTTTAGTCTTCGGCTTGTAACTCCAGAGCCTCATTTCTTTTAAGTTCTCCAATGTCTCTATCCCTTTTGCTTTGGACGGAAGCTGCCCATAAAGCACTTCAAGTAAAGGCATCCTTTCAAAATCAATCTCCAGAGATGGTCTCGTTTCATTGATTGACAGCGACTTTAGGTCTTTTAAATGGTAAAGTCCTGAAACATCTTTTAAGTCTTCGCCCCCAATGGAAAGCCTTTCAATTTCTGGACATTCATTTAAAAAATTTACATGCTCCAGCTCATAAGAAATATCGACATTATTAATCTGGTGTTCTTGAATATAGGCTATTGATTCCTTGAGATTGTCTTCATTAATTTTCACTGATACTACGCCGTCATCATTAATCCGTATTCTTACATTGCCTTCCTTCAAAAATTTGACCACTTTTGCACCACCGTTATATTTAGTATCCAGCCACTTCGTTTCCTGCTCCGTGTGCTTTTTCTACCAGAATTCCAGTTTAAAAAGAAGGCTGGCTCATTAAATCTTCCTGTTCAATAAAGGCTATATCCAACTAAATATTCCTAAGTAAAATAAGGTCAGCCCCTTAAGCTTATATTAGCACCAGCACGTTTGTAAGAATATGTATTTAAAGAACTATTTTTCGGTGTAAATTTCCCTCTTTCCCGGGAAATATCGACAAAAAAGCTGGCGATTGGTTCGCCAGCTTTCGCTATTATCTCTTATTCAATTCTTCGACTAGCAACTTGTTTACTAGCGGCGGGTTCGCCTGGCCTTTTGTCGCTTTCATGATCTGGCCGACAAGGAAGCCTTTTGCCTTATCCTTACCGCCTTTGAAGTCCTCAACGGATTGCGGGTTGGCGTCGATGATTTCGGTGATGATTTTGAGCAATTCACCTTCGTCAGAGATTTGGACAAGTCCTTTTTCCTTAACGATTTTCTCCGGGTCACCGCCCTTTTCGACCAATTCCTTAAAGACTTGTTTGGCAATCTTTGAGGAAATCGTGCCGTTCTCGATCAGCTTGATCAATCCGGCAATTCCTTCAGGAGTCAATGCTGTTTCATTCAGCTCTTTCGATTCAGCCTTCAGGTAGGCAGAGAACTCGCCCATCAGCCAGTTGGATGCCTGCTTAGGATCCGCCCCGGCTTTCACAGCCGATTCAAAGAAATCAGCCATTTCTTTTGATACTGTTAGCACCTCTGCATCATAAGCTGGCAGTCCCATTTCCTCGACATATCGCTTTTTGCGCTCGTCGGGAAGCTCTGGGATTTCCGCACGGACACGCGCTTTCCAATCTTCATCGATATAAAGATCCGGAAGGTCCGGTTCAGGGAAATAACGATAATCATTAGAGCCTTCCTTTACACGCATTAAAATGGTGGTGTTTGACGCGTCATCGTAGCGGCGTGTTTCCTGCTGGATTTCGCGGCCAGCGAGGATTTCCTGTTCTTGACGTTTTTCTTCGTACTCAAGCCCTTTACGGACGAAGTTGAATGAATTCAGGTTCTTGAGCTCAGTTTTCGTTCCGAATTCCTTCTGCCCCACTGGCCTGATGGAGATGTTCGCATCACAGCGGAGTGAACCTTCTTCCATCTTGCAATCCGATACGCCCGTGTATTGGATGATGGACTTCAACTTTTCAAGATAGGCATAAGCTTCGTCAGGAGTGCTTATATCGGGCTCCGATACGATCTCGACCAGCGGCGTTCCCTGGCGGTTGTAGTCAACAAGGGAATATCCCTTTCCATGTGTCAGCTTTCCTGCATCCTCTTCCATGTGGATCCGGGTAATCCCGATTTTCTTTGTATAGCCATTCACCTCGATCTCAATCCAGCCGTTCTCACCGATCGGCTTGTCAAACTGGGAAATCTGGTAGGCCTTCGGGTTATCTGGGTAAAAATAGTTTTTCCGGTCGAACTTCGTATGCTCCGCGATTTCACAGTTCAGAGCCATAGCGGCTTTCATTGCATACTCAACCGCTTTTTTATTCACGACTGGCAATACTCCCGGATATCCAAGATCGATTACGCTAGTATTTGTATTCGGCTCGGCACCAAAATGGTTCGGGCTCGCCGAAAAGATTTTCGATTCTGTTTTTAATTCTACATGGACCTCAAGGCCAATTACCGTTTCAAACTTCATCGTTTTCACCCCTTTACAGCTCAGGTTGTTGTTTATGGAAATCTGTCGCCTGTTCAAATGCGTGGGCGACTTTATAGACTGTGCTTTCATCAAAATGACGGCCGATGATTTGCAGTCCAAGCGGCAGACCCTTGTCAAAGCCGCATGGAACCGAAATCGCAGGCACACCAGCCAGGTTAACCGGTATAGTCAAAATATCATTCGCATACATCGTCATCGGATCCCTCGTGTTCTCGCCAATTTTAAAGGCCGGCGTAGGAGCTGTTGGCCCAACGATGATATCGTATTGTTCGAATACCTTTTCGAAATCCTGCTTGATCAGTGTGCGGACCTTCTGTGCTTTTTTATAATAAGCATCATAATAACCAGAACTAAGCGCAAACGTCCCCAGCATGATCCGGCGCTTTACTTCTTCCCCAAAGCCTTCCTCTCGTGTCATCTTGTACATATCGAGAAGGTTTTCTGAGTTTGGTGAACGATAGCCATAACGGACGCCATCAAAGCGCGCCAGGTTAGCGGACGCCTCCGATGAAGACAGCAGGTAGTAAGTTGCCAGCGCATACTTGGAGTGTGGCAGGGATACTTCTTCCCACGTTGCCCCAAGGCGTTCCAGGATCACAAGCGCATCCATCACCGATTTTCGTACTTCCTCGCTGACTCCTTCGCCAAGGTATTCCTTCGGCACAGCGATTCTTAAGCCCTTGATATCGCCAGTCAATGAAGCGATATAGTCTGGGATGTCCACATTTGCAGATGTCGAATCCATTTCATCGTGCCCAGCGATTGCTTTTAAAAGAAAAGCATTGTCTTCTACATTGCGTGTGATCGGGCCGATCTGATCCAAAGAGGAAGCGAAGGCAATCAAGCCGAAGCGTGAAACCAGTCCATATGTAGGCTTCATGCCGACAACTCCGCAGAATGATGCCGGCTGCCGAATCGATCCGCCTGTATCGGAACCAAGCGAGAAAAGGACTTCCCCAGCAGCAACCGATGCAGCCGAACCGCCCGAGGAACCACCAGGTACACGGTCAAGATTCCATGGGTTTAATGTATTTTTAAAACCGGAATTTTCATTGGAGGATCCCATCGCGAACTCGTCCATATTCAATTTGCCGATGGTCACTGTTTCAGCCTGCTTCAACTTCTGAACGACAGTCGCATCATAAATAGGGTCAAAGTTTTCTAGAATCTTGCTCGCTGCGGTCGTACGCAGCCCTTTTGTAACAATATTGTCCTTGATCCCAATTGGCAGGCCGAACAGCTTGCTCGTTGGTGCACTCTGGATCATCTTGTCGTCCAATGATCGAGCCGCTGCCCTCGCATTTTCTTCATCCAAAGTTAAGAAAGCCTGGACCTTGCCCTCGACCTCGCCAATTCGCTTGAACGACTCGTCGACCAAATCGGAAACGCTCAAATCTCTTTTATGTATAAGCTCATGCAGCTCGGAAATCTTATGTTCAAATAAACTCATCACCGGTCCTCCTATTCCATAATCCCTGGCACTTTGAACTGCCCATCCTGGTGCTCAGGTGCATTCTTCAACACTTCCTCACGAGGAAGTCCTTGTTGGGCACGATCCTCTCGCATGACATTCTTGATTTCAAGAACATGGGAAGTCGGTTCCACATTATCTGTATCCAGCTCATTAAGCTGCTCCGCATATGTAATGATTTTATCCAGCTGTTCCGTCAGCATTTGCGCTTCATTTTCCGTAATCGCCAATCTTGCCAGGTGTGCAACACGCTTCACCTGTTCCTCAGAAATCCTTGACATAAAAGCACCTCCATCTTAAATCGTCTGACAATAATAATAATAATGATCATAACAAAGTTTTCCACGTTAAAGCAATACAAGCCTTGCTGTTTGTACTATTTTAACATGAGAGATATGTGATCGCAGGAAAGAAGACTATTTTATGGAATATAATTAACTTTGTTACTCTTATCAGTAAAAAAGGAATGGCGAATAACACCATTCCTGCTGCTGTGTGATTAAATTAATCCAGCTTAGTCACCATTTATTCCTAGGGCTAATTTTAAATATTCGACAAACAAGATGGATTGCTCTTTGATTTTCAAATCTTCTCTTGATAACATCGCGTCCTCTACGGCTAAGCCGTCGATGAAGGCAATGATTGAACGTGCGATGATTTCATGGTCATACCTCGTGCTGAACTCACCGCTCCTTTGGCCATGTTCGATAATATGGGCATATATTTTCAATCCATTATTGTATCGTGTTGTTCCGTATGCTCTCCTGTGCTCATCATTCCTTCCGATGATAAAGAATTCGAGTTTTGCCGGGGCTAAAGGATCCATCTCATCATCAGGCTCACCGCCCTCCCCAAAGATGGTTTTCATCAGCATATCCCAGTAAGATGTCGCATTTTCCTTTAACATCTGCAATGTCTCATCCAATTCCAGCGATAATCCTTCTTCAAGAATGGTTTCGAACACTGCTTCTTTATTTGAAAAATATTGATACAGCCCGCCTCTGCTGACATTCGCAGCGTCCATTATGTGCTTCATCGTGGCCCGCTCAAATCCATATTCAATGAAAACTTTCTCTGCCGCCTTTAAAATTTCAGCTCGACGCTGTTCCATGTGCTCCTGACTGACCTTCGGAGACATTGACTCTCCCCCGTTCTATTTTACTTTTAAAAATGAGACCAACCACTGCGACTGCAACCAATAAGATTCCAGTAATCACAAATGTCGGGATCACTCCCAAAATAGTAGCAAGCAATCCTCCAACCAATGGCCCAATGATCGTCGCAGTGGTGGTTACACTATTTAATACACCAAAAACCCTGCCTGTCATGTGTACCGGAGTGTCGGTTTGGACAGCAGCCTGAAATGGAATGAACACCAATCCTCCAGAAAATCCAGCAACCAATCCGAGAGTTGGCCCCCACAAGGTTGGCAGGGCTAAATCCCATACTGTACATACAGCCATCATACTAAAACCGACCCCAATCCCACAAACTCCAATGAACATCAAAACCAGGGCATTGTAATCTGTTTTTTTAGCCAAGAGCATTCCTGCCAAAAACATTCCGACCCCTGAAGCTGTGACGATATAACCGAACAGGTCTGGTGAAACATTCGACAGTTCCCTGAGCAATACGATGATTTGGGAGTCAGAGAGCTGCAAAATTAACAGGCTTATCCCTAACACTGAAATTCCCACCATTAAAAAATGATTTCCTTTAATGAACCTGATGCCTTCCAAGATGTCCTCTTTAAATGAGGCATTCCCTGGCTCAGCGGCATCACTCCCTATTGCTGCCGCTTCCTTTGGCAATGCAAGAAGCAGAAGAGCTGAAAGGACAAAGGTTCCAGAGTCGATAAAGAACACCAGCTGGGTGCCAAAAGCTGAGACCAACATTCCGCTCAACAATGGCCCGAGCACCTTCGTCCCGGAATCAATCATGGAAGTAATCGACATGGCACTTTTCATATTCTCCTGATCTATAAGCTCCTTAAGCTTGCCGTTCTTTGCCGGGACAAATACAGCTGAAAGTATTCCAATCATGAACAAGCATATATAAACAGTCCATAAAGAATTGGCAAAAGCCAGAATCAGAATAAGGCCTGCTCTCACTAAGTCTGAAAGTATCATTAATGCTTTTCTGTTGAATCTGTCAGCAATCGTTCCGGTAAAGGGCCCAAGCAGTGCCATTGGTACCGCCAAACAAAGGATAATCATGGACACCTCCATTGGAGATGCCTCCCACTTCAATCCAACCATCGTTATGATCGCAATGACGCTTAACCAGTCACCAACACTTGATATTAACTGCGCTACCATCAATGTAATAAACGCTTTATTTCTTGAAAGACCATTCATTATAATCCCTCCATTTTAAAACGACACGAGTGTCATTTTTGTTAATTTAATTATAACGACACTCATGTCGTTTTACAACCACTTTTAT
The DNA here is from genome assembly GCF_031759225.1 of Mesobacillus jeotgali. Classification (NCBI taxonomy): domain Bacteria; kingdom Bacillati; phylum Bacillota; class Bacilli; order Caryophanales; family Bacillaceae; genus Mesobacillus; species Mesobacillus jeotgali. The sequence continues at coordinate 346,627 of NZ_CP134494.1, read as the reverse complement.
GAACTTTGGGCTTTTTTTTAAAAAGTAATTTGGAGGCAAAAAAAAAAGAGGCAACCTATAAGGCTGCTCCCTCGTCTCTACTTCCCAAATAACTTCCCAAATCCAGAAAAGAAACCCTTTTTCTTGCTGGCTTGAGCTGTCTGGATCACCGGTTTCTTTTTACCAAGATAAATCTCCTCTTTATCAATCGCATGGTCATGGGCCAAAACAAGTCCGAGCTCGGAATCGTAATCCTTGTTTGTCACGATCGTGAACTCGATGCCCCGCTTTTCAGCCGCTTTAATGTATTCAGATAAATAAGGATATGATATATTTCCATTTAAAAAGAGGTGGGCTTCACGATTTTCATCCATCAGCTGCTCGACCTCAGGTTCAACACCCTTCCTCATCACCTCGCCCTGCGTAAGCGCAATGACCACCCGCTCCCTTAGTGTCGTAAGGAAACGCCGTCTCTCATCCGGCTTAGTCTGTTTTGCACCATGGATCCCCTGCTGCAGATAATCATCCAGTTTACTATCGCTCAACTAAGTCACCCCCTCCACATATACTTGTTTCCGCAATCCTTAAATACACTACAATTTTAACCCAGGCAGTCGTATATGTCCTTTCGGGCACATGTTGCCCCTAACTTGTTACCGAAATCCTCGTTTCCCTGCTTTTTCGGGCACATATTGGCCCCTACTTGTTACCGAAATCCTATATTCCTTGCTTTTTCGGGCACATATTGGCCTTACTTGTTACCGAAATCTTGGGTTTCAGCCCTTTTTGGGTACATCCTTATTCTTCATCATATCGATTCATGTTTTTATTCTTTCCAATTTTTTTAACGTCCGCAATACTAAATCTCCTATTTGCAGATTCACCCTTATATGTATGTTTCCGCCCAAAAGTCTGTGCTAGTTTAAGGTTATCCTATTTTGCACAAAAAAAACCTCCTCTTCAGATAGAAGAGAAGGACACAAATAGGAGAATGCAAGGTTAAAAAATCAAAAACAGTTATGGTAAATCTTCGCCTGAGTTGGAGGGCCCAGGCGAAGAGGTAACCCGTGATAAAAGCTAAATCAAGAAGTAGTGAACTGCGCTTCTTCCGTAGAGCCTTTCAATGCAGTCGTTGATGAAGTTCCTCCGGAAATGACCATTGATACATCATCGAAATAACCTGTTCCGACTTCGCGCTGGTGTCTTGTAGCTGTGTAGCCGTACTGCTCGCTGGCGAATTCAGCCTCCTGAAGCTCGGAGTATGCAGCCATACCGCGCTCTTTGTAGCCGCGGGCCAATTCGAACATGCTGTGGTTCAAGGCGTGGAAGCCTGCTAGTGTAACGAACTGGAACTTGTAGCCCATTTTGCCAAGCTCGACCTGGAATTTCGCGATTGTTTCGTCATCCAGCTTCTTTTTCCAGTTGAATGATGGCGAGCAGTTGTAAGCAAGCAGCTTGCCAGGATACTTCGCATGAATGGCTTCAGCAAAACGGCGAGCTTCATCCAGATCCGGCTCAGAAGTTTCACACCAAACAAGGTCAGCATACGGAGCATAAGCCAAGCCGCGCGCAATTGCCTGGTCAAGGCCAGCCTTCACACGGAAGAATCCTTCAGGCGTCCTCTCCCCTGTGATGAATGGAGCATCGTATGGATCGACATCGCTAGTGATCAAATCTGCCGCATTCGCATCAGTTCGGGCTACAATCAAAGTTGGCGTTCCCATGACATCTGCCGCAAGACGGGCGGCAATCAGGTTGCGGACTGCTGTCTGTGTAGGAAGCAGTACCTTTCCGCCAAGGTGTCCGCATTTCTTTTCAGAAGATAGCTGATCCTCAAAGTGAACGCCTGCTGCGCCTGCTTCAATCATCCCTTTCATCAATTCGAATACATTCAGCTGTCCTCCGAATCCTGCCTCGGCATCAGCCACGATTGGTGCGAACCAGTCGATGGAATCGTCTCCTTCACCATGGGTGATCTGGTCAGCACGCTGCAAAGCTTGATTGATGCGTTTAACAACAGCTGGAACGCTGTTCGCCGGGTACAAACTCTGGTCAGGATACATGTTTCCGGAAAGGTTAGCGTCCGCTGCAACCTGCCAGCCACTCAAGTAGATTGCCTTAAGGCCAGCTTTTACCTGCTGGACAGCCTGGTTCCCAGTTAAAGCTCCAAGAGCGTTAACGAAATCCTCTTCATGTACAAGCTTCCAAAGCTTCTCCGCACCGCGGCGTGCCAGTGTATACTCAATATCAATGGAGCCGCGAAGCTTGATGACATCCTCCGCACTATAAGTTCTTTCCACTCCAGCCCATCTGTTATCCAATTCCCAGCTTTCCTGCAACTGCTTTACACGATCTTGAGTCATTATTTGTTCCTCCTAATGTTTGTTTTATATGAATCTATCAATCTATTAAGCTAAAGCCTGATAGCCAGGCAATGTTAAAAATTCAACGAACTCATCATTTAAAATCAATTCATCAAACATTTCTGCCGCCTGCTCGAATTTCCCATTTTCAAATACCGCTTTGCCGACTTCCAGCTTGATTTTTTCAAGCTCCTCTTCCTTCAGCTCATGGTACATTTCAACCGTCACTTTGCGGCCATCTTCCAGGACTCCTTTTGGATGGCGAATCCATTGCCATAGCTGAGCACGGGAAATCTCCGCTGTTGCCGCATCCTCCATCAGGTTATGGATTGGCGCTGCGCCGCGGCCATTCAGCCAGGAAGCTACATACTGGATGCCGACATTGATGTTCATGCGGACGCCAGCTTCTGTTATAGTCCCTTCTGGTACAGCAAGCAGATCAGCTGCTTTCACTTCAACATCCATCTGCTTTCCAGATTCAATCTGGTTCGGTTCCGGCATCTCTTTGTTGAATGCCTCCATTGCTACAGGAACCAGCCCAGGATGTGCTACCCATGTGCCATCATGGCCGTCGCGGGCTTCGCGTTCTTTATCGGCGCGTACCTTTGCGAATGCTTCTGCATTTGCTTCCTCGTCATTTTTGATTGGGATTTGCGCCGCCATGCCGCCCATTGCCGGAGCTTTGCGGCGGTGGCAGGTCTGGATTGTCAGCAAGGAGTATGACCTCATGAACGGAACCGTCATTGTTACCTGAGAGCGATCCGGTAAAATCACATCATCCTGTGAACGCAGTTTTTTTAGATAGCTGAAAATATAATCCCATCGTCCGCAGTTCAATCCAGCGGAGTGCTCTTTCAGTTCATATAGAATCTCATTCATTTCGAATGAAGCCAGGATTGTTTCAATCAAAACAGTTGCTTTAATCGTTCCCTGTGGTATGCCGAGATGATTCTGTGCATAAACGAACACATCGTTCCATAGGCGCGCTTCTAGGTGGCTCTCCATCTTAGGGAGGTAGAAATATGGGCCTGTGCCCTGCTCTACCAGCTTTTTCGCATTATGGAAAAAGTACATCGCGAAATCGAATAATCCGCCGGAAATCGGTTTGCCATCGAGCAATACATGTTTTTCTTCTAGGTGCCAGCCTCTTGGGCGAACCATTAAAACAGCTGTTTCTTCATTCAGTTGATACTTTTTGCCATTTGCGTTTTCAAAAGAGATCGTCCTGTTCACCGCGTCCCTTAGGTTGATCTGCCCTTCAACAATCGCTTCCCATGTGGGAGAAGTTGAATCCTCGCAGTCCGCCATGAAAATCTTCGCTCCGGAATTGAGCGCATTGATGACCATCTTCCTGTCAGTCGGACCAGTGATTTCAACTCTGCGATCCTGCAGGTCCTTCGGCAGAGGGGCAATTGTCCATTCGCTTTCACGAATGTGCTTTGTCTCTGGCAAAAAGTCCGGAAGCTTTCCTCCGTTAATTTCCTCCTGGCGCTTTTCACGGGCTGCCAGCAACTCTACCCGGCGCTCGCCAAAATGCCTTTCAAGCCGCTCTACAAAATCAAGAGCCTCTGGTGTCAAAATTTCTTCGTATCCTTTTTTCATGCTGCCTACAATTTCAATTCCTGTAGTTTGTGTCGACATTTACTGTCTTCACCCCTTTGTTATAGTACAGTATCGATAACTCTAATATGTATTATATAACAGAAGAATTAGATTGCAACTATTTTGTTAAATTTTTCTGAAAAATTTTTAAAATGGGGCTATAGCCCCTTATTCCATAAATAGGTAAACGGTGCAATTATGCTTATGAAGCGTGCAATTATGTAGTCAGAACGTGCAATTCCTCCTCTTTTCGGTGCAATTAATAGCGGGGACGGTGCGATACCTGGTCTTAACTCTCCAATCAATGTTTGGAAAAGCCATAAAACACAAAAAATCCCCTTCTCACAACGAGAAAGGGATTCTAGGTCTGTATTAGTACATTTCAGAAGTAGTCTTAGCTTGCATGTGAAGAAGCAGATAGTCTGGTCCGCCAGCTTTTGAATCTGTTCCTGACATGTTGAAGCCGCCGAATGGCTGGTAACCTACGATTGCGCCTGTGCAGCCGCGGTTGAAGTAAAGGTTTCCTACATGGAAATCTTCACGTGCCTTCTGGATATTCTCACGGTTGCGAGTGATGACTGCTCCAGTCAGGCCGTATTCCGTGTTGTTCGCGATTTCAAGCGCATGGTCGAAGTCCTTCGCTTTTGCGAAAGCAACAACCGGTCCGAAGATTTCTTCCTGCATGATGCGAGCCTGTGGATCGACATCAGCGAATACTGTCGGCTTGATGAAGTAGCCTTTAGAGCTGTCTCCTTCGCCTCCAGTCATCAAACGGCCTTCTTCCTTGCCAATTTCGATGTAGCTCATGATCTTGTCAAACGCACCCTGGTCGTTTACTGGACCCATGAATGTGCTTTGATCTGTAGGATCATCAAGCTTAAGCTCGTTTGTCAATTCAACGACGCGGTTAAGAACCTGGTCGTATACATCTTCAACGATGACAGCACGTGAACATGCAGAACACTTTTGTCCTGAGAAGCCGAATGCAGAAGCAGTGATTGCTTGAGCAGCCAATTCAAGATCAGCATCTTTGTCAACAACCATTGTGTCTTTTCCGCCCATTTCAGCGATTACGCGCTTAAGCCAGATTTGGCCTTCGCTCAATTTAGAAGCGCGCTCGTAAATACGCAGACCCACATCACGTGAACCTGTGAAGCTTACGAAGCGAGTGTCTTTGTGGTCAACAAGGTAGTCGCCCACTTCTGCGCCGCTTCCTGGTACGAAGTTAAGGACGCCTGCAGGAAGACCTGCTTCTTCCATAACTTCAACAAACTTAGCTGCAACTACTGGAGTTGTAGAAGCCGGCTTCAATAGAACTGTGTTGCCTGTAACGATCGCTGCAACAGTTGTACCAGCCATGATCGCCAATGGGAAGTTCCATGGTGAAATGACGATTCCCACTCCAAGAGGAATGTAATCATAACGGTTATATTCATTTGGACGGCTATTAACTGGCATTCCGTCTTTGATTTTTAGCATTTGGCGGGCATAGTACTCAAGGAAGTCGATTGCTTCAGCTGTATCAGCATCTGCCTCGTTCCATGGCTTACCTGCTTCCTTTGTTAAAAGCGCTGAGAACTCATGCTTGCGGCGGCGAATGATCGCAGCAGCCTTGAATAATACATCTGCACGTGTTTCAGGCTTCACTTTTTTCCAAGTCTTGAACGCTTCAACTGCAGCCTGCATAGCCTTTTCAGCTAAGTCGCGGTTTGCTTTAGAAACACGCCCAATAACTTCTTCTTTATTGGATGGGTTGTAAGATACAATCTTGTCCTCAGTCGAGATTCTCTCTCCGCCGATCACCAAGTCGTAATCCTGGCCAAGATAGCCTTCTACAGTTTTCAATCCTGTTAGGTATCCTTCACGGTTTTCCTCATCTTTAAAATTCGTGAAAGGCTCGTGTTTGTATGGCTGAACCATTCTATCCCCTCCTATGTATTAAAACGTTTTCATTCCTTTCCCATTCTATCATGAGACTCTCATAGTGTTCAATGACAACGTACTAGCAAGTCTTGGATTGCAAATTTTCACAATATTTATTATGGCAATATTGTAATTCAGCCCACTTTATGGCTCGTTTCAGAGTTGGTCGATAAAATTGTGAAAGTGGTCGATATAATCGAAAAAGAAGTCGATATATTTTAAAATCCGCTGATATATTCAAAAATGTGGTCAATATCATCAAATTTTCGCCAATAAAATGATCATAGTAATAAAATCACACAGTGATTCAGCAGGGAATTCCCTTAATCTAGCGAATTTATCTATCATTCAAAAAAGGCATGCACTTACAGACAATCCTTGATATTAAAAAATGCATTTAAAAAGCAAAGACCCCCGGCAGTTTACTTAAACTCAGAGCTTGTATCTTCACATCCCTCCGCCTCCTTAAAAATAGGACGACGAAACAGATAAATACGATACACCATTCCATAAAAAAAAAGCAAAGAGATCCATGCTCTTTGCTTTATTGATAGATATGCACAAATGGTTCGTCCTGGTCTGGCTTTTTCACGATCAGGGCTTCCTGTCCCAGTACAGATGATACGCTGACCTGCACGGAGATATAGTTAGGGAAGTGCTCCATGACCAGTCCTGTTACATACTGGGTGAAACCAATCGCCTCGGCTTCGCCATAAAACTGGATAGGAATCTCGATATTCAACTCTTGCAGCTGGCCATCGAGATAAAAACCTTTGCCGATGACGCCGTTGAAGTTAGGGAAATACTCCTCAACATCCTGCTTGAAGTTCTGGAAGAATGTCAGGTCATCCCTGTGATCCTTCTCGGCTTTTTCTGACGGGAACAGGATGTATTCTTCTTTTATATCCTTCCAGCTGCCGATATTGTTGCTGCCCTGGGAAACTTCTGCATAGGTGAAAAAGTTGCCAGGAACAACAGAGGAGCGGCTTTCCTGTTCAAACAATCCGATCGTAATCGGTACATTTCTCAATTCTTCGATTCCTCTGATCCTGTTGATGACTTCCTGGGCGATTTTCTTCCCTTCCGCTTCAAGAACGGAACGGGAAATATTTTTCTCATACACTGCCCCATATTGTTCTGTTTGATAATAGTGGACAGAATTCAGCGCCAGCCCGATTGCAATGCCGCCAAGCTGGTACGTGTCCTCTTTCCCTGATTGGACGAGATAGTTATGCTCCAGGATATGTGCTAGATAAATAGGATTCTTTTTATTCTGTTCATGGACATCGCCATTCCCAGGTAAAGGAGGATTCAACCCCAAGTTTTTAACTGTAATCTTTTCATTTCTATTTTCTTTTTTTGCCTTAGCCTGTAACTCTTTTTCCTTTGCCTCTACCTGAGCCGGAGTCATTTCACGCTCCAGCCACGATGTTACAGTGCTGCGTTTGAGATACTGGCCTTCTTTAAAAACATATTCATCTGTCGGAAAAGAATTTTGGGCAACCCGCATCAATCCCGTTTCAAACTCGGTGATGTCATATCGGGTATTCAGATTGTTGACGACCATGCCGCGAGCTTCCCCAGGCTCGAACGGCATAATGGTACGGTAATATTTGTCCGAAATTTTATACTTCGGAATAATCGCTTTTTCCTTTGTTTCATCATCCTTCTCCTGGACGACCTCTTCCTGCTTTTGAAAATTAGGGGCGCAGGCCGTCAGCAAAAGGACAAGAGATAGAGCGACCATTGAGAGCTTCCTCATGGCGTGTACACCTCTTATTTATTTAATTCTTCAAGCATTCTCTCCTCGTTCCACACTTCAATCCCCAGGCTTTCGGCTTTTGTCAGCTTCGAACCTGCGTCTTCACCAGCAATGACTAAATCTGTCTTCTTGCTGACGCTGCCGGCTACATTCCCGCCAAGCGCCTCGATTTTTTCTTTTGCTTCGTTTCGGCCCATTTGCTCGAGCTTCCCGGTCAACACGATTGTTTTACCGGCAAAAAATGAATCCGAATCTTCCGCGGTAACCTTCTTAGGTCCTTTGTATTCCATATTGACGCCAACAGCCTTCAGCTCGGAAACCAGTTCCTTCACTTCATCGTTCTCAAAATAAGTGACAATCGAGTCAGCCATTTTGTCGCCGATTTCGTTAATGGCTGTCAATTCATCCTTTGATGCCTGCATCAGTTTGTCCATCGTATCGAATTCCTGGGCCAGTGTCTTCGCGGCTTTTGCACCAACAAGACGGATACCGAGTCCGAACAATAGCTTTTCCAATGAATTATCCTTCGTCGCTTCGATTGCTGACAGCAAGTTATTGACAGACTTCTCGCCCATTCGCTCGAGGGCAAGCAGCTGCTCGCGAGTCAGCTTGTAAATGTCGGCTACATCCTTGATCAACTCTTGTGCAAAAAGCTGGCTGACCACTCTCTCCCCGAGTCCGTCAATGTTCATCGCATCGCGGGAAACGAAGTGGATCAGGCCTTCCCTGATTTGTGCAGGACACTTCGGATTGATACATCGAAGCGCAACTTCACCTTCAATCCTGACAAGCTCGCTGTCACATTCAGGGCATTCAGTAGGCATATGGAACTCAACTTCACTTCCTGTCCGCTGCTCTGCTAGGACATTGACCACTTCCGGAATGATATCTCCGGCTTTTTTGATGACGACCTTGTCACCGATCTTGATGTCTTTTTCGCGGATCAAGTCCTCATTGTGCAAGGAAGCACGGCCAACAGTTGTACCAGCAACCTGTACTGGTTCAAGGATGGCAGTCGGCGTGACGACACCTGTCCGGCCAACACTCAGTTCAATCTCCTTCAAAGTCGTTACGACTTCTTCGGCAGGGAACTTATAGGCGATCGCCCAGCGAGGGCTTTTTGCAGTGGTCCCAAGCTCAGCCTGCTGGTCCAGCGAATCCACCTTGATGACGATCCCATCAATATCATACGGAAGGTCCGGGCGCTTTTCTACCCAGCCGTTTACATAGTCAATGACGCCTTCAATGCTGTCGACTTTACGTCGTTCTTTATTGGTTTTGAATCCGAGCTTTTCCAGATAATCCAGTCCCTCGCTATGTGCGCGAATGCCGGTATCACCGACATTGGCGATTCCATATAGGAACACATCAAGATTCCTGGATGCCGCGATTTTAGGATCAAGCTGGCGAAGGGATCCAGCTGCTGCATTTCGAGGGTTGGCAAATGGTTCTTCTTCGCGTTCTTTCCTTGCTTTATTCAATGCTTCGAATGATTTCTTCGGCATGAACGCCTCACCGCGCACTTCAAGCGAAACCTGATCTTTCAGCCGGATTGGCAAAGAACGAATCGTCTTCAGATTAGACGTAATATCCTCACCTGTCGTTCCATCACCGCGAGTCGCACCTCGGACAAGCAGCCCGTCTTCATAAATAAGCGAAACCGCCAGACCATCAATCTTCAACTCACAAACATAGGAAACATTGTCGCCAACACCCTGGCGGACACGACGGTCAAAATCGCGCAGGTCCTGTTCATCGAAGGCATTTCCCAGGCTCAGCATCGGAATCGCATGCTGCACCTTGTTGAACATCGTTAAAATCTCGCCGCCGACACGCTGTGTAGGAGAGTCAGGAGTCTGCAGTTCAGGGAATTGCTCCTCAATTTCAATCAGTTCCCTCAAAAGCCTGTCATATTCCGCATCCGGAACCGACGGCTGGTCAAGAACATGATACTCATAACTATATTGATTAAGCAGATTTTGCAAATCCTTGGCTTTTTTCTCAGCACTTTGAAAATCCATAAATCCAGCCCTTTCATAAATGAAATGAAAACGAAAAGCGCAAGCGCCTTGTTACCCGCGACAGCTAAAAACGGACAGCTTGTAGGCAGTTGCTGGCCGCATTTTGTTCTGAGGGGCTAGGCGCTGGAGCTAGACAGTAATTTATGTGTAGATTGATTACGCCTTTGTAATCGGTGCAAACTTGGCCAGCAATCGTTTGATTCCGGTTGGGCTTGGGAATGCAATATCAAGCTCTGTGCCTTCTCCCGACCCTTTTACGCTGACAACGGTTCCTGTTCCCCACTTGCCATGCTGAGCTTTGTCGCCAACCTTCCAATCGATGCCTTCGCCTCCGCTTGCAGCTGCGACCGGACGGGAAACAGCTCCGCGAGTTGGCATGGACGGTCTTGCTGAAGTGCCTGGTCTCCCACCGCCAGCTGCTGGTCTGCCTCCGCTTGTTGGTGCAGGTCTTCTGACTTTTGGAACAGCGTCTTCAACCAAATCAGCTGGTATTTCCTTAATGAACCGTGATTCCGGATTCATATTCGTACGGCCGAAAAGGGTACGCATCTGGGCATTCGTAATGAAAAGCTCCTCCTCGGCACGGGTGATTCCCACGTAGGCAAGACGGCGTTCTTCCTCCATCTCATCCTCCTCCATCAATGAGCGGCTGTGCGGGAATACCCCTTCTTCCATTCCAATCAGGAAGACAACCGGGAACTCAAGTCCCTTCGCTGAGTGCAATGTCATTAAAGTGACGAAATCTGTTTTTTGCTCGCCATCATCGTCGAGACGGTCAATATCAGCGACAAGCGCCAAATCCGTCAGGAACGCGACAAGACTTTTATCTTCACTGCTTTCTTCAAAGCTCTTTGTAACGGTTAAAAACTCATCTATATTTTCAAGTCTGCTCTGTGATTCCAGCGATTTTTCCGCCTTAAGCATGTCACGGTAGCCTGTTTTATCGAGAACTTCCTCCACCAGCTCCGTCACAGAAAGGTATTCCTGCTGGTGTGTGTAATTGCTGATCAGGTTGCGGAATTCAGCCGCTGCCTTCTCCGCTTTCGGGCTGAGGCCGATCATTTCAATCGTCTCCAGCGCCTGAAACATCGACAGATCATGCATGGTTGCGAAGTTGGCGATTTTATCAATCGAAGTCGAACCGATCGCGCGCTTCGGAACATTGATGATCCTCTGCAAGCTGATGTCATCATCAGGATTCGAAATCAAACGAAGATAAGCAAGGATGTCCTTGATTTCTTTTCTGTCATAGAACTTGATGCCGCCGACAATCGAGTAATCGATGTTCGACTTCAGGAAAGATTCCTCGATTACACGTGACTGGGCGTTCGTACGATAGAGAATCGCGATATCAGACAGCTTGCGGCCATTGCGAACCTGTTCCTGGATTTTGCCGATAACGAACTGAGCCTCGCCCTGTTCACTGTCCGCGCGATAGTACAAGATTTTGTTGCCCTCTGGGTTTTCTGTCCAAAGGTTCTTCGGCTTGCGGTTCATATTGTTCTGGATGACCATATTCGCAGCCAGCAAAATCTTTTTCGTCGAGCGATAGTTTTGCTCGAGCAAAATCACACTTGCCCTTGGGTAGTCCTTTTCAAATGAAAGGATGTTCGTGATATCCGCACCGCGCCAGCGATAGATCGACTGGTCAGAATCACCGACAACACATAGGTTCTGGAATCGTTGCGCGAGCAATTTGACCAGCATGTATTGTGCCCTGTTCGTATCCTGGTACTCATCGACATGGATGTACTGGAATTTGCGCTGGTAGTACTCCAGCACTTCCGGCACGCGGATGAACAGTGTGATCGTCGTCATGATCAGGTCATCGAAATCAAGCGCGTTATTCTTGCGAAGCCTGCGCTGGTACTCCGTATACACATCGCTGACCTTCTGGGAAAAATAATCCCCCGCCGTCTTCGCATATTCCTCAGGAGTAATCAATTCATTCTTCGCCGAGCTGATCGTTCCAAGAATCGCACGAGGATCATATTTTTTCGGATCCATATTCTTGTCCTTCAAAATCGACTTGATGACTGATTGCTGGTCAGTCGAATCAAGGATCGTGAAGTTTCGGTTGTAGCCGAGACGGTCGATGTCCCTGCGCAAAATCCGCACACACATCGAGTGGAAAGTTGAAATCCAGATATCCTCTGCCGCTCCGCCCATCATCTTCTGGATCCTCTCGCGCATCTCGCGCGCTGCTTTATTCGTAAACGTAATCGCAAGGATGTTATAAGGGTTTACCCCTTTTTCCACCATTAAATACGCAATTCTATGTGTTAAAACTCTTGTTTTACCAGAGCCGGCGCCAGCCATTAAGAGCAGCGGTCCATCCACTGTCCTGACAGCCTTCTGCTGCTCCGGGTTCAAGCCATTCAATAATTTATCCGTTAAAAATTGCACACTCGTCACCACCATACAAACATTTGTTCTTATTTTATCTCAAAACAATGTAACAAACAACTTGTCCTATCATCTATTTTTTCACAGCAGCTACGGTCTTCAATGCCTCGTCAAGATTGCTGTACACAACATTCCCGACCACGATGACATTGGCATGCCTGGACATCTCTTCTGCCTGCTTTGCTGTTTCGATCCCGCCGCCGTAAAAGAGGACCGTGTTTTCGAGCACACCTTTGGCTGCTTCCACATATTCAGGATTCCCATATGTCCCGCTGTATTCCAAATAAAAAATCGGCAGGTTGAACATCTTCTCCGCCATCATCGCATATGCCCGTACATCCTCGATCGAAAGCTCGGTCTTCGCGTCAGTCAGCTTTGCCGCCTTGCAATCAGGATTCAGGATGCAATAGCCTTCCATTTTCAGCTCATCCCAATCCATCAGGTCGCCATACTCCTTGACCGCTTCATGGTGCAGGCCTGTGATCCACTGCGGATTGCCGCTATTCAGCACCGTCGGGATAAAATAAAAGTCGAATCCCGGCGTGATCGAATCAATCGTCGAAACCTCAAGAATGCATGGAACCGTGTAACGACGTACTCGGGACATCAAATCAAGGACTCCTTCAAGAGTGACTCCATCCGTGCCCCCGACCATGATCGCGTCTGTTCCAGATTCGCAAATTCTATCTAATTCTTCATCAGTTATCTCTTTATTTGGATCGAGTTTGAACACATGTCTCCACTCGCGAACATCGTACATCCCTGAATTGCCCCCATTCTATCTATCCATTCCACCATTATAGCATTTGTTGTGTATATATAAAAAAGGAAACATGTGAGAAAAGCGCAAGCGCCTTAGTCAGCCCCGACAAGCGCTGGAGGGTCGACTGGTGAAGTCGTTCTTTGACTTCATTGGGCGGACCGAAGCGACTCGAGCTGCTCAAAGCTAACGCTTCTCGCAAGATACTCGAGGAGCATAATCAGGGATGAAAACTGGCTAGGCGCTGGAGCTGGACACTTATCTAAGTGAGAAATATATCTATATATGTAGAAAAAAGCGTCCCGTATGGTGGAACGCTTTTGGTGAAAAATCATAAATCACGGTGCTCGTATTGCTCGGTGAATAATCGTGAAAAAACATAGAAGCTGATTCCGCTGACAATCAGTGCCAGATAAATAGGGTCAAGCCCGAAGAAGCTGATGAACTCCTTTTCGCCAAGATAGACTGCGAGACTTCCAAGAAACAAGGATGCCAGACTGCCCGCCGGGGTCGCTTTTTTATACTAACTTCGTTTTTCGATTTTTTTTGGCGAAAATCAAATTTTATTGGCGATTTTCATTTTTTATTGGCGATTCTTCAGTTTTATTGGCGAACTGGAAAATATCATTGTTTTTTTCCAATTACCTTTTGCGCAGATTGTTGAATGTGACTATTCAGATACAACAACCTCGAATGCAAAAAAGCCTGCATCTGCAGGCTTCTGTATTCTATTCTGACGCAAGTTTTCCCCTGTCTGCGGCATGTGGCGGCTGCTCCAGCCACCCATGCCTGATCAGGATTTCCGCGGCATCCTCTGCAAATAAGGCGACATTCATCAGGGCTTTTCCATATAACAGGCCGATATCCTTCCGACCGTTGACCGCCATTGAGTTTCCCATCGATCTGATCTTCATGGCGAACATGTCCGCTTTATGGCTAAGCATCAATTTATCGGAATAAGGGGAAACCGTTGAATTGGTCACCAAATGATCCAATAAGGCAGGTGACGGCAGATTTTCCTTATGAAGCTTTGCCTTGAACTGCTCCACCATTTTATCAGTCATTTCGATTCCTTTGATGAAAAAATCACGCACCTGCTGCGTTCTTGCCACCTGGCTAAAACCGATTAACAACGCTTTGCTGGTAACATTGTTTTCAATGTTGTCATACAGATGAGTCACCTCGAGGGCATGAAGCGGCCGGAGATTATGACCAAACCCATCCAGATAACTCTTGTTTTCGACGAAATCGATTTTTTCCGGATTCGGAAGGACAGGCGGTTTGATAATAAAACCTTTGTCCATCAAGAGGCCGTTGATCTGGGCCAGGAGTTCCGTCGTCATCATGCCGCAATGAATAAAAAACTCCCTGATATCCAGCCTCATCACTAACGGAAGGGCAATGGCATAGATGCTCAGCCCCGCCTTTGCAGCATACTTCAAGTAATGGACATAGAACTCATCCTCAAATAAACGCGGTGCTGCTGAATTTAAGTCCTGATCCGTATACCCCTGAGGCACAGGGAAATTTTCATTTTCCATAAAAAATTTGATTTTCTCCATAAAATCCTCGGTAAGCCCCTTCGCATTCTCAAGCAGCGTTTTAATCTCTTCATCCTCCACATGCTGAAGGAAGTGACTGATAATCTTCTGCGAAAGGCTATTGCCCATATATGTTGCCCAAAGCTTTGCCATTTCCACTGAGGTGAACTTTTCTTTTGGACTTACCTTGCTTGTATCAAACTGAATTGGCTTCAACGATTCCATAATTAACCCCTTACCCGTATTTTTCATTAGTTTTTTGCTGGATTGGCAATCTTATACGAGCAGTTTTGGGTAATTCAATCGAAACGGTCCGCGAATGCAGATTCTAGAGTGAACTTTTTAGCGCTCATCTTTATCAATAGCGAAGAAATTATTAATATTGCGATAATCTGATTTATATAGCGAAATTTTCATTTATATAGCGACTTCTCCATTTATATAGCGACTTTTTCATTTTTATAGCGAATTGGAAATTATCCGTGTTTTTTCCCAGTTATCTCACGCCACAAAAAAGAACGGAACCACATCCGGTTCCGTCCTCATCTAAAACTATTTCGCTTTCTCAGCGTTTTCCTGTTCTTTCAATCTTTCTAGCGCCATTTCGTACGCATCGTTTCCATAGTTCAGGCAGCGTTTGACACGGGAAATCGTTGCCGTGCTCGCGCCTGTTTCTGTCTCGATTTTATGATAAGTCTTGCCCTCACGAAGCATGCGGGCAACTTCAAGGCGCTGTGCTAGTGACTGAATTTCGTTCACTGTCGCCAGATCGTCGAAGAAGCGGTATGCCTCATCGAGATCTTTCAGCGATAGAATCGCCTTGAATAGTTGATCGAGCTCTTTTCCTCTAAGTTTATCAATTTGCATATAGTTTACCCCTTATTTCGCTCAAATTTGTTATTGTTGAGAGTCGAATGAGACATCGCTGATTGATGGGACAATGTTGATCCATGTTTTCCCGGGAACGAAACCAGCTCTTGCTCCATCCTTATAGGGGACGATCCTGCCAGCTTCATTTTTCCATTGTATCTCATTCACTTTGCCTTTTTGGAACAGATAACCCTTGCCGCCAGATTCCATATCAATCACCCTGCGCCCAGCATCATCGACTACACGATGATCCATTTGCACGACAAGGATGTTGTCGAGCAGAACAGGATCCTTGGATTCCAAATCAACACTTTCTTCACTGCCGTTAAAACGGTGGTACTTTTGCTCATCTGCGTTGTACTCGTAGATTAAATCGAACGACGGCGAACCGTACTTCACCATGAACTCCTCGGCTGGAGTACCTTCAAGACCTTCAGCTTCCTCACTGCTCAAGAATACTGCAGGAGCCGGTGCTTCATCAAGTGCGTAGCCTCTCGTTTCTGCCCCCTTTACAATGTTCTTATAGGTGATATAAGAATTATGAGGCGCTTTACGGAAATCGGCCCGTTTGAACAATGTTCCATCATATTGCATTCCGTTGATGTTATCGATCATTCCGCGTTCAAGCATATCCTTCGCTTCAGGGCTGTAGCCATGGGCGATGAAAAAGCTGTCAAACCCGGATGCCAGGTCGATGAAGTATTCCCTCGCACTGCGGACCGGTCCTATTTTTTCTGGCTGCTCACTTTGAAAAATCGCAACGAACCTTGTCACATCTCCTTCCGCGAGAACCTCGTGGACGACATCCGCTTTATGAAGACCAGATTGAGGCCGTGCCTTTGGATGGTTATTGACCACCACGGCCACCGCCCTGTCAGTGCTCTCTTCAGCAGTACCCACCCCTGTCAGCGGGAATTGATATGGAAGCTCCTCCGGTGCAGAAACCTCATCTACTTCTATTTCTTTTTCTTTATGTTCTGTTGCTTCTTTTTTCTCTGTCTCTTTACTGCTGCATCCGGCCGTAAGCACAATGGCGGCCGCCAGCACAGCGATCCATTTTTTTCTCATTTTCGCCACCCCTTGAACTCCAAGTTCCTTCATGGCTGTCTATGTCTAGATGCACTGTTATATTTTAACGCATTATCGTTGGAAAGAGTATCGTTTTTTTCATCACATCATAGATACCCTCCTGCGTGATCCGGATATAAGGTAAATGCGTTGAACTGAAGAATAGTAGTGAATAAATCGGATCGGCGAATTTATAGCCTTTCTCCTTTAAATAGCCAAGAAGCTTCTTCTCCTCCGCCATCAGTTCCGTCACAGGATGACTCGACATGATGCCCTGAAGCCTTAATGGAATTTCCTTGACAGGCACGCTGTTTTCACAGGCAACAATGCCACCGCCAAGCTCCTTCATCCGGTTAAAAGCAGCAATCATATCGGGCTTGCTTTTGCCAATCAGAATGATGTCGCCAGTATTGGAGAACGAGCTTGCCAGCCCCTGCAAATCAGTGGCAAACCCTTTCAGCATCGTATTGATGCGCCATTTTCCCTGACGGTCGATCAGCATGAAAAAGCACTCATCATGGTTCGAGGACAGCTCTTCATCAGAGACATCAATCGAAATGGAATACGGCTTCGTAATGACCGAATTCTCCATCTTGATCCCGAAAGGCATCGAGAATTGAAGGTCGTCCACCGTCAGGTCCCAATCGATACTAAGCGGCTCGAAACCCATTTGATTCCAGTCCAACTCTTTAGCTGCATCGATTGCTTCACCATCACGCTTCACCCACTGTCCTTTTGCCAGCACGGACACAGGTGTCGGGTTCATTTCATCACTTAAAATATTGATGTTCGCCACCCGGCCTGTCGCAATATTGCCGTGAAGATGCTCGAAATTATAATAACGCGCCACGTTAATCGTCGCCATATTGTAGGCATCAATTACGGGAACGCCTTTTTCAATCGCAATACGGATCAATTCATCGATGACGCCATTTTCATAAAAGGCAGTAGATGCTCCGTCCGTTGTCATCATAAAACGGTCGTACACCGCGATATCCAGTTCATGGATCTCATCGAGCAGCTTCGGCAAATCCGGTCTGATCGACGAATGCCTTAAAGACACCATGTATCCCTGCAACAGCCTTCTGCGAACTTCCTCGCCAGTCATCGCCTCATGGTCACAATCGGCGCCGAACAGCATCATTTTTGCCAGCGTCTTTTCCGATGCACCTGGGAAATGCCCCTCGATCTTCTTGTGATGGCGCTTCGTTTCCTGCATCCAATGAAGGATCATGTCGTCGCCATTCATCAGCTTCGGCCAGCACGTCAGCTCCCCGCCCTGGACGACATTCTCATGCTCAAGCCATGCCCTCACATTACTGTTCGAGAAAACTTCCTCCTCGTGCTGGATTTCGGTCTGCGCATCAAAACGGCACCACCAGTACATCGTGACTGGATTGTCATTCAGCTCATTGATAAAAGAAAACGCTTTCTTTTTACCTAATTGTAAAGCCAGTACCATATTGTCATTGATCAGTGTCGTCGTCCCCGTCTGCGATGCATAGGCAGCGAAAGAATGGGGATTATAAAGTTGAAATGGATGGGCATGAGGTTCAATGTAGCCCGGCACCAGTTTCATTCCGGTGCAATCCACTATTTCACATTGCTTTGTATTTTCAGGCAGGTTTTCACCAACATACACAATCCTGTCATTGTAAATCCAAATGTTCGCAGTCATCCACTTGCGGAATGTCTGGTTCAAATATGTCGCATTCTTCAATAAGACCGTCGGTGAAAGGGTGCCGTCCAAAACAGCAGCATGGTCGCGCAATTGTTTGTTTTTCCATCGATAACGTTGTTCCATACCATGTTCCCCTTTTCTCTATGTTAAAAGAAGTAAGTGTAAGCCCTTACATTATTGTACTATCGTAACATATTTCACTGTTTAACGCATTAAAGAATTTCAAATTAATTGTAAAAATGGAGTAAAGGAGCGATGAGTAAATGAATGTACGTCCGAATATCGGAATAATCAACGCACTCATCAGGATTACAGCTGGTCTGACAATCCTGGCATGGTCGACATCAAAAATGGTAAAACGTCCATGGAAGGATTCCTATATCTTCATGGCAATGATGGGCGCAATGAAAGTCGGCGAAGGAATTGTCCGCTACTGTCCGCTGACAGCTGCGTATGAAAAAGGCCAGGACATGATGGAGGACCGGAACGCGGAGAACGGGGAGAACGGGGATTCTGAAGGCTGGATTCCTTATAACCCAAGCTGACCTGAAAGGCACAAGATGCCTTGTCCAGCCTCGACATTACCCTAACACAAAAGCCCCCAAACTCTGGGGGCTTACTAAAAAGGAGATGATACTATGTTCTGGGAATATATCATGGACGTCAGCTTCGTCTGGATCGCATTGGTTGGAAGCATCATTGCCCTTTTGCTCGTTTATATGAAAGGCTCTAACAAGAGACGTGCCCGATAGCCCTGCTGCCAATGTCCCTTCGGTAAAAGGTTTCCGGGCAGTCCAGTTTTTCAAGCTCAGCATATACCTTTTGCTGTGCTTCTTTTAACGATGCCGCTTTTGCACCCACGAGCAGCACTCTGCCGCCATTGGTCACAAACTCTCCATCACTGTTTTTCGCTGTGCCCGCATGAAACACCTGCGACATATTTTCGATGCCCTTCAATACAGCGCCTTTTTCATATTCTTCTGGATAGCCATTGGCCGCGACGACTACGCCGACCATTGCTTCCTCATGCCATTCAATCTTTGGCTTATTTCCTTCCAGCACTTCTAACATTACTTCGACCAGATCAGATTTCATCCTTGGCAAAATAACCTGCGTTTCCGGATCTCCGAAGCGCGCATTGAACTCAATCACCTTAGGGCCTTCTTCGGTCTCGATCAGCCCTGCATACAGAATTCCCGTGAAGCTTCGGCCTTCCATCTCCATCGCGATCGCTGCCGGCTGAAGGATTTGCTCCACTGCAACATCAATTGAAGCCTGTCGGATGTGAGGCACAGGGGAATAGGCACCCATGCCGCCTGTATTCGGTCCCCTATCGCCGTCGAAGGCTCGCTTATGGTCCTGGGCGATTTCAAGAGGAATCACATTGCCGCCGTTCACAAACGCCATCAGCGAAAACTCTTCTCCTGTTAAAAATTGCTCCATCACCACGCTGGCAGATGCCTCGCCGAATTTGCTGTTCAGCAACATTTCCTGCAAAGCCAATTCTGCTTCCTTTACTGTCATCGCCACGACAACGCCCTTGCCGGCCGCCAGTCCGTCCGCCTTGATGACAATCGGCGCTCCGACCTGGCCGAGATAATCACGGGCCTCAGCATAATCAGTGAATGTTTCGTATGCAGCTGTAGGAATGCCGTATTTTTTCATCAGGTCCTTCGCGAACGATTTGCTGCCTTCGATGAATGCAGCAGCTTTGGAAGGACCGAATACCTTTAGCCCTTCTTCGATGAAACGATCTGCCAGACCCTCAAGCAGAGGAACCTCAGGACCGATGATCGTCAGCCCGATTTGCTCCTCCTTTGCAAAAGATACAAGTCCATCCAAATCCGTTTCATTGATGCCGATCAGTCTTGCACAACCTTCCATACCCGGGTTGCCCGGAGCTACAAATACCTCTGACACAAGCGGACTTTCGCTGACCTTCCGGCAAATCGCATGCTCCCGTCCGCCTTTGCCAACCACAAGAACCTTCATATCACGCACCCCCGTAAAATTCAGAACTGCTTATCATCTATTACTTTCCTGATATCAATGCTTGAAATGCCTTACGCCTGTAAACACCATTGCAATGCCATATTCATCCGCTTTTTTGATAGAATCGGCATCGCGCACTGATCCACCCGGCTGGATGATCGCCGTGATACCGGCTTTTGCCGCTGCTTCGACAGTGTCATCCATCGGGAAGAACGCATCAGATGCGAGCGCTGCTCCATCGGCTTTAGACCCGGCCTGTTCCAAGGCAATTTTAGCGGCACCGACACGGTTCATTTGTCCTGCACCGATTCCGAGCGTCATATCTTTATTCGCCACGACAATCGCATTGGACTTAACATGCTTAACAACTTTCCATCCGAGCTTCAACGCTTCCCACTCGGCTTCCGTCGGTTCACGTTTCGTCGGCACGGAGATTTCCGCTTCATCAAATCCAAATGTATCTTGTTCCTGAACGAGCAAACCGCCTTCAATTGAAGATAGTGTATTTTCTTTTGAAGCTTCCCCATCAAAAGAGACCTTCAACAAGCGAAGATTCTTCTTCGCCGTTAAAATTTCAAGTGCTTCCTCGCTAAAAGAAGGAGCGATGATAATCTCAAGGAAAATTTCATAAAGCTTGCGAGCAGTCTCACCATCGACTTCGCGATTCAAGGCGATGATGCCGCCAAAAATGGAAACAGGATCCGCTTCGAAAGATTTTCCGAAAGCATCAAATATGTCCTTGCCCGCGCCAACTCCGCATGGGTTCATGTGCTTGACCGCAACCGCAGCAGGCTCAGAGAATTCTTTTACAATCTGCAAGGCAGCGTTCGCATCATTGATATTATTATAGGAAAGCTCTTTTCCGTGTAGCTGTTCAGCTGCCGCCACCGAAAATGCCGAGCCAAGCGGCTTCTGGTAAAAAGCAGCCTTCTGATGCGGATTTTCGCCATAGCGAAGACTTTGCTTCAACTCGTAAGTGACCGTCATTTTTTCCGGCTGTTCCTCGCCAGCGAGATTCGTCATGTATTCAGCAATCAGCGCATCATAAGCAGCTGTATGGCGGAATACCTTCGCAGCCAAACGGCGGCGCGTTTCCAGCGTAGTTTCGTTCTGTGTTTTGTACTCTTCAATCACCTGCTGGTAATCTGCAGGATCCACTAGCACGGTTATGTATTGATGGTTTTTTGCTGATGCACGGAGCATCGCCGGACCGCCGATATCGATGTTTTCAATCGCATCCTCTGGCGTTACACCAGGTTTTGAGATCGTTTCTTTAAAAGGGTACAAATTCACGCAGACTAGCTCGATTTTTTCGATTTCGTTTTCAGCCAGCTGACTCTGGTGCGATGTGTCGTCATACTTCGCAAGCAGGCCGCCATGGATTTTTGGATGCAGCGTCTTCACACGCCCCTCAAGGATCTCCGGAAAACCGGTCACATCGCTGATCCCAATGACTGGCACGCCGCCATCCTTCAGCGCTTGTTTTGTGCCTCCAGTCGAAACGATCTCAAACCCAAGCTGTACAAGCTCCTTCGCTAACTCAACAATTCCTTCCTTATTTGAAACACTGATCAGTGCACGCTTTTTTCCCATTGTACTGCCTCCTCTTCTCCGTTCAACAGCTGCTCCAAAACTTCTGGATACAAACTGTGTTCAATCCGCTGTATTTTCTTCTGAAGGGTCTCTTTCGTCTCGCCGGGAGCGATTTTCACAGCCGTACTCGCGATGATCGGCCCGGTATCCATCCCTTCATCGACGAAATGGATGGTCACTCCGGTTTTCGTTACTCCCGCTGCCAGCGCCTGGCCAATGGCATCCTTCCCTGGGAATGCAGGCAATAATGACGGGTGGATGTTGAGAATTTTTCCTTCATAAGCCCCGAGCAATGTCGGCCCGATGAGGCGCATATAGCCGGCAAGGACAATCATATCGATTTCAAGTCCAGCAAGCTTTTGTAAAATCTCTGTCTCATATGCCGCCTTGGAAGCATAGCTCTTCGGACTGATGACGAGTGCCGGAATCCCGAGCATTTCGGCGCGATCGACCGCAAAAGCGCCAGGCTTGTCGCAAACGAGCAAGCTAATTTCAACATTCAATGTGCCAGCCTGGGCCGCGACCGCGATTGCTTGAAAATTGCTGCCGCTGCCCGATGCAAAAACAGCTATTTTTTTCATACCCGCTCACCAGCTCTTTTCATCTGGATCCCTTCTGAACCAGTAACTGTGCCGATGATCGAAGCCTTCTCACCCTGCTCGTTAAAATACTTCACCACTTCATGGGCAATATTTTTATCAACAGCTGCCACCATGCCAATGCCCATATTAAATGTATTATACATTTCCGTTCGCTCAAGTTGTGCTAAAGACTCCAACGTTTTAAACACCTGAGGAATCTCCCAGCTGCCTTCCTCAATTTCAGCGCCAAGCCCTTCTGGAAGCATCCTTGGGATATTTTCAATAAAACCGCCGCCAGTAATATGGGCAAGTCCTTTAAGCTCGAACTGCTTCATCGCGGCAAGCACCGATTTTACATAAATGCGCGTCGGTTTCAGCAGCTCCTCGCCAAGCGTACAGCCGAACTCATCAACATACCGGTCAAGCTCCCAGCCGGACTGTTCGAAAAATACCTTCCGTACTAGCGAGTAGCCATTGCTGTGGATGCCGCTTGACGCCAGACCGATCAGCACATCGTCTTCCTTGATTTGCTGGCCGGTGATTATATCAGCTTTTTCACAGGCTCCGACCGCAAAACCAGCCAAATCGTATTCTTCCGGAGAGTACATCCCCGGCATTTCGGCAGTTTCACCACCGACAAGCGCGCAGCCAGCCTGCTCACAGCCATCTGCAATCCCTTTGACAATCGCCTCGATTTTTTCAGGCTGAGCCTTGCCGCAGGCGATGTAGTCGAGGAAATATAATGGCTCCGCTCCCTGGACAACGATGTCATTCACGCACATCGCGACAGCATCTATGCCGATTGTATCATGGCGGTCCATCATAAAGGCGAGCATCAGCTTCGTGCCGACCCCATCCGTTCCCGAAACGAGAACTGGTTCCTTCAGATCAAGGCTGGAAAGGTCGAACATCCCGCCGAAACCGCCCAGCGCCCCCATTACACCAGGCCGGACTGTCCGATTCACATGCTTTTTAATCCGTTCGACCGCCTCGTACCCGGCCTCAATATCCACACCAGCCTGCTTATACGCATTTGCCATGTTCACTACCTCCGATTTGGCTGTTTAAATTTATTCTAAGTGACAAAAGAGCCAGTCTTTTTACGGCCATTTCTCTGATTGCGTAAAAAGCTGGCGGAATTGCACAAACACTCATCATAATTGCACAAAGAACTTCAGTATTTGCACACATAATCCATTTAATTGCACGAAAACCCGCTGTAATTGCACAATTCCCCTTTATTTGGAATAACACTTCAGAAAGCTCTGATCAGCACTTCTGCCCGGCAGGCACGGCCTGCGGATAGATTTCCGTCGGGTACTTCCCTGTGAAACATGCCAGACACTGGCCGCGCGTCTCTCCGCCATCATTGCGCCCAATCGCCTCGAGCATGCCCTCGACACTCAGGAACGTCAATGTGTCAGCACCGATTAACTGACGAATCTCTTCTACCGAATGTTCAGAAGCGATCAGCTCCTCTCGAGTCGAAGTATCAATTCCGTAAAAGCACGGATTCTGGATTGGCGGCGAGCTGATGACGACATGGACCTCGGTCGCACCCGCCTCCTTTAGCATTTTCACAATCCGGCGGCTAGTCGTGCCGCGTACAATCGAGTCGTCCACCATAATAACACGCTTGCCCTCAACGATTCCGCGCACCGGCGAAAGCTTCATCTTCACCCCTTGTTCCCTCAATGACTGGGATGGCTGGATGAAAGTACGGCCGACATAGCGGTTCTTGATCAAACCCATCTCATAAGGAATGCCAGATTCCTCTGCATACCCGATCGCTGCAGAAATACTGGAATCCGGAACACCCGTCACAACATCAGCCTTGATCGGAACTTCCTTCGCCAGCTGCTTGCCGAGGTTTTTACGGGCTGCATGCACGTTGATTCCGTGAATGTTGCTGTCCGGTCTTGAAAAATAAATATATTCCATCGTACAGATGGCCGTGGTTGAATTCATAGAGTACATTTCAGAATGCAAGCCGTCTGCATCAATCACAAGCAATTCGCCTGGCAGGATGTCCCTGACAAACTCAGCGCCGATGATATCAAACGCGCATGTTTCAGACGCGACGACATAAGCGTCACCCAATCTGCCCAATGAGAGCGGGCGCAGGCCATGCGGATCGAGCGCGACCATGAATTCTGTCTCGGTCATGATCAAAAAGGCATAGGCACCCTTCAGCATCGGCAAGGCATTTTTCACGCGGTCCCTCAGCTGGCTGAAGCCGCCCCTCTTTATTAAATGTGCGAGCACCTCGGTATCAGAACTAGTCTGAAAGATGCTGCCTTGTGCTTCAAGCTGGTTCCTTAGTGCATCTGCATTTACGAGATTGCCATTATGCGCAAGAGCCAGGCCGCCGCTTTGCGATTGGAACAAAAGCGGCTGGACATTCTCGTAGCCGCCTCCTCCTGCAGTTGCATAGCGGACATGGCCGATGGCACCGACACCCTGGAGGTCTTCCATCGCATCTGCAGTGAATATTTCCGTCACTAGCCCTTCGCCTTTCCGGCCCTTTAGCTGCTGGCCATCACTGACAACGATGCCCGTGCCTTCCTGACCGCGATGCTGCAGGCTGTGAAGACCGTAATAGGTGATTTGTGCTGCCTCGGGATGTCCCCAGATTCCAAAAACGCCGCATTCCTCATTCAAGCCTTTTAGTTCAGCAAGCATGGGATGGCTCCTTTCCAGGCCTTCTTCAGCCCCTCTGCATCATGATTGATCACGTTCTCCCCGTTTATATCAATCTTTAAAACTGGCGTATCGACGACTTTACCGATCAGCACCGCGTCTGTTAAACTTTCAAACTCAATTTGGTGCTCTGGTTTTACCGATAAAATAAAGCGGGATTGCGATTCGCTGAATAAGGCTGATACAGCGTTGCCATCCAGTACAACCCTGGCTCCAAGCCCCTTGCTGCCAATCACGGACTCAGCAAGCGCCACTGCCACGCCGCCCTCTGCTACATCATGTGCAGAAGACACAAGACCATTTTTAATCGCTGTTAAAATTTGAGCTTGATAGCTTGCTTCCACTTCTAAATCGAGTTCAGGCGCCTTGCCGAATATCCGTCCATACATCATCTTCTGCAGCTCGCTCCCGCCAAACTCATCCTTCGTATCGCCAAGCAGATAAATCAGGTCACCTGCATTTTTAAAATGTTGAGTCGTGACATGCTGCAAGTTTTCAACAAGACCGACCATGCCGACAACCGGTGTCGGATAGACAGCTGTGCCATTTGTTTCGTTATACAGACTCACGTTTCCGCCGATAACAGGTGTGCTCAATGTCCGGCAAGCTTCGCTCATGCCATCGACCGCTTTTTCAAACTGCCAGAAAATCTCCGGCTTTTCCGGATTTCCGAAGTTCAGGCAATCCGTGATCGCCAATGGCTCTCCGCCAGAGCAGACGATATTCCGTGCCGCCTCCGCAACAGCAATCTTTCCGCCTGTTTCCGGATCAAGATAGATATAGCGCGAGTTGCAGTCTGTCGTCATCGCGAGGCCCTTCTCTGTGCCGCGAATCCTTACCACCGCTGCATCCGAACCAGGTGAAACGACCGTGCTCGTGCGCACCATATGGTCATATTGATCGTAAACCCACTCTTTGCTCGCAATCGTTGGCTGCTGCAGCAGCTGCAAGAGAGTAGCTCCGTAGTTTTCAACATTAGGAATTTCATTATCCATCGACTGGAACTCTCGGAAATAAGCCGGTTCACTGGAAGGTTTGTAATAGACAGGTGCCTCTTCAGCGAGCGCATCAGCCGGCACCTCGGCCACCACTTCCCCTTTATGTAAAAGGCGGAGCATCTTGTCGTCCGTTACTTTTCCGATTGCCACCGCTTCAAGCTCATACTTTGAAAAAAGATCGATGATTTCCTGTTCACGGCCTTTTTCAACGACAATCAACATGCGCTCCTGTGACTCTGAAAGCATCATTTCATAAGCCGTCATGCCTGTTTCTCGCTGAGGCACAAGGTCAAGATTCATCTCGATTCCTGAACCAGCCTTACTAGCCATCTCTGCAGAAGAGCTCGTCAAACCAGCCGCACCCATGTCCTGGATGCCGACAAGCGCATCATTTTTCACAAGCTCAAGGCAAGCTTCCAACAGCAATTTTTCCATGAACGGATCGCCAACCTGGACAGCAGGGCGCTTTTCTTCAGACGCCTCATTCAATTCCTCGGAAGCAAAAGTAGCACCATGGATTCCGTCACGGCCCGTCTTCGCACCAACATACATCACCGTATTGCCGACACCATGCGCCTGGCCCTTCTTGATGTCCTCATGGTTGATCAGTCCTACGCACATCGCGTTAACTAAAGGATTGCCCTCATATGCAGCATCAAACTGGACTTCGCCGCCAACTGTTGGAATGCCTATGCAGTTTCCATATCCGGCAATTCCGGCAACAACCTGTTCAAACAAATATTTCACGCGTGGTGATTCAAGTTCACCGAAACGGAGGGAATTCAATAATGCGATTGGCCTTGCTCCCATCGAAAAAACGTCGCGGATGATGCCGCCGACACCTGTGGCAGCACCCTGGTAAGGCTCGATCGCGGAAGGATGGTTATGGCTTTCGATTTTGAACACGACCGCCTGGCCATCGCCAATATCCACGATACCCGCGCCTTCTCCAGGCCCCTGTAAAACACGCTCGCCAGTGACAGGGAATTTTTTCAACACAGGCTTGGAGTTCTTATAGCTGCAGTGCTCTGACCACATGACCGAGAACAAACCTGTCTCTGTATAGTTAGGAGTACGTCCAAGAATCTTTTCGGCAGAAGCAAACTCGCTGTCTGACAGTCCCATTTCACGATAAATTTTATCCTGTTTAATTTGCTCTGGACTTGGTTCAAGCATTAAGCGCATATGCTTCCCTCCATTGTTTGACGATTGATTTGAAAAGCTTCAGCCCGTCGGCGCCGCCAAGCAGCTCGTCGACCGCGCGCTCCGGATGCGGCATCATACCGAGGACATTGCCTCGCTCATTGATGATTCCCGCAATATTCTCCAGGCTTCCGTTCGGATTCTCTCCATTGTATGTGAACACGATTTGATTATTAGACTTTAAACGGCCAAGTGTTTCCTCATCGCAATAATAGTTGCCTTCACCATGCGCAACCGGAATCGTGATGATCTCGCCTTTTTCATAGCCAGCCGAAAACATTGTTTCGTTATTCTCCACCTTCAGCTCCACCTGCTTGCAGATGAACTTCAGGCTGTCATTGCGTCGCATTGCCCCAGGCAGCAATCCTGCCTCCAGCAGAATTTGAAAACCGTTGCAGACACCTAGCACCGGCTTCCCTGCTTCAGCCGCCTTTACGACTTCTTTCATGACATTGCTGAACTGCGCGATTGCGCCTGATCTTAAGTAATCGCCATATGAAAATCCGCCAGGCAATAGCACCGCGTCATAGTCTTCTAGACTTTCAGCGTCATGCCAGACATACTCCGCTTCTTCGCAAAGCTCATCCTTTACCGCATGGTACATGTCGATGTCACAGTTCGAACCCGGAAAAACGATCACTGCAAATTTCACTGTGCAACAACCTCCTCGACTTCGTACCTGTAGTCCTCGATTACCGGATTCGCCAGCAGTCGCTCACACATTTCCTTCACCGCTGAATCTATATCCTTCACGCTGTCATCCAAAGTCAGCTCCATATACTTGCCGATGCGAACCTCCTGGATACCTTCATACCCATGAGTAGCCAGTGAGTTTTTCACAGCCGTTCCTTGAGGATCCAGAACACTTTCCCTTAACGTTACATACACCTTCACTTTATACATGCATTTGTCCTCCCAATCTCGTTAAAATGGTTTCGTAAGCATCTGTCAGATTCCCCAAATCACGGCGGAATACATCCTTATCAAGCTTCTGCTGTGTCTCCATATCCCACAGGCGGCACGTATCAGGCGAAATCTCATCAGCCAGCAAAATCTTCCCCTCTGCGTCCTTGCCGAACTCAAGCTTGAAATCAATTAAAGTAACGCCAATCTCCGCGAAAAACCCACTCAGAACGTCATTGATTTTCAAAGCCGCTGCCTTCAGCTCAGCCACTTCTTCTTTTGTAGCCAGTTCCAGCACATCAACATGCTCATCCGTAATCAGCGGATCCCCAAGCGAATCATCCTTCAGATAAAACTCAACAATCGACCGTGGAAGCTGTTTCCCTTCCTCAACACCAAGACGCTTAGAAAAGCTGCCGGCAGCAACATTCCTGACAACCACTTCAAGCGGAATGATTTCAACACGCTTCACCAGCTGCTCATTTCCAGAAATTTTTTCGATAAAATGCGATTGGATTCCCGCTTCGCGAAGCTTCAAGAATAATAGACTTGTAATCTCGTTATTCAATCTCCCCTTGCCGACAATCTCCGCTTTCTTCTCACCGTTGTACGCCGTCGCCGAATCCTTGTATTGAACCCTTACAACCTGCTCATCATCTGTCGCATAAATCCGTTTCGCTTTCCCTTCGTATAACAGCTCTTCCATTTTAACGCCCTCCGATTGAGATAATTAGCAATCTTCAGTCACTTACAGATAAAAGAAGGGCAAGAAATCTTGCCCGTTCTTATTAAAGTCCTAGTCTTTCAAAAATCATATCCACATGTTTGATATGGTAGTTGTAATCGAAGCAGTCATCGATTTCAGCTTCACTTAAAAGTCCGGCGATTTTTTCATCGCTCTCGATGAGGCTGCGGAACTGCACCTGATTCTCCCACGCTTCCATCGCGCGAGGCTGGACAGTATCATACGCTTCTTCACGCGACATGCCCTTGTCGATCAAGGCTAGCAGCACGCGCTGTGAGTAGATCAAGCCAAGCGTCCGGTCCATATTGCGCTTCATGTTCTCCGGGTAAACCGTCAAGTTCTTCACGATATTGCCGAAACGGTTCAGCATATAATTCAATGCGATTGTCGCGTCTGGTAAAATAATTCTCTCTGCAGAGGAATGGGATATATCACGCTCATGCCATAATGGCACATTCTCGTAAGCAGTTGTCATATAACCGCGGATGACACGAGCCATACCTGTCATGTTTTCAGAGCCAATCGGGTTGCGCTTATGCGGCATCGCCGATGAACCCTTCTGACCTTTCGCAAAAAACTCTTCAACCTCGCGAGTTTCACTCTTTTGCAGGCCGCGAATCTCCACCGCGAATTTTTCAATCGAAGTTGCAATCAATGCAAGCGTCCCCATATAAAAAGCGTGGCGGTCACGCTGCAAAGTCTGAGTCGAAATCGGTGCCGGCTTCAGTCCTAATTTTTCACAGACATACGATTCTACGAATGGATCGATGTTGGCATATGTCCCGACCGCACCGGAAATCTTGCCGAACTCGACATCACGGGAAGCCATTTTGAAACGCTCAAGATTGCGCTTCATTTCTTCCAGCCATAGCGCCAGCTTCAAACCGAAAGTCGTCGGCTCCGCATGAACACCATGTGTACGGCCCATCATGACTGTGTATTTATGTTCTTTGGCTTTATTAGTCAGGATTTCAACAAAGTTTTCAAGGTCCTTAAGCAAAATCTCATTCGCCTGCTTCAGCACATATGATAAAGCGGTATCCACCACATCTGTAGAAGTCAGGCCATAATGCACCCATTTGCGCTCTTCGCCCAGTGTTTCTGACACCGCCCTTGTAAAAGCAACGACGTCATGACGCGTCTCTTCCTCGATTTCCTTGATCCGGTTAATATCAAAAGAAGCATTCTCGCGGAGTTTCTTTACGTCATCCTTAGGGATCTCGCCAAGCTCTGCCCATGCTTCACATGCAAGAATCTCAACCTCGAGCCATGCTTTAAAGCGATTTTCCTCCGTCCAGATTGCTCCCATTTCCGGTCTTGTATAACGATCTATCATCTCTTTTGTCCTCCGATCATTTCTGCTGCGCCTTTCCAAATTTCGCTTCTATCAGCCTCATCAAGCGCGATTTCCACTGTGTCTCGTAAAAGGGTCACATGCCCCATCTTCCTCTTATACTTCGCTTCTTTTTTGCCATATAAGTGAATCTTCCAATCCTGCAATTCAGCGATTCTTTCCAGCAGTGGCTGCTGATGCTGCCCCAGGATATTCACCATCACAGCCGGCTTCAGCAAATTCGTACTACCCAATGGCCAGCCGCAAACTGCCATGATATGCTGCTCGAACTGCGAAGTCTCACATGCTTCAATACTATAATGCCCCGAATTATGCGGCCTTGGAGCCAGTTCATTTATGTAAATTTCATCATCGGCAGCCAAAAACATCTCAACTGCAAGCGTCCCAATTAATCCTAACGCCTCCGCAATCTGTTTCGCTGCTTCTACTGCCTTGGTCTCAGCTTCCATACTGATTCTTGCCGGCACAATGGTCTGATGCAGGATATTTTCCACATGGACATTTTCTGCGACCGGGAAAATCGCAGTCTCACCATTCGTACCGCGAGTAACAATCACCGAGATTTCTTTTTCAAAAGGAATCCATTTTTCCAGTACACAAGTTCCCTGGCTGACAAGTGTTTCAGCCAAATCCATATCATCCTTGGACCTGATCACAAGCTGCCCTTTGCCATCATATCCGCCACGAGCTGTTTTCAGGACAGCTGGCAGCCCCAGTTTTTCGACTCCATCCCTGACATCTTCCACTTTTGCGACCACAGCATAAGGTGCGACCCTTACACCTGCTGCCTCGATATGGCGCTTCTCTTCTATCCTGTCCTGAGTGACCCGCAGCAATTCCGTTCCCTGCGGCACATAAGCATATTTATTTAGCCATTCAAGAGCATCCGCATCAATGTTCTCAAACTCGTACGTGATCACATCACTTTGTTCAGATAGCTGCTTTATTTTATCCAGATCATCATAGCTGCCGACAATTTGCTCGTCAGCCACCTGGCCGCACGGACAATCCTCTGTTGGATCAAGTACGATCACCCTGAATCCCTTCGCCTTAGCTGACTGCGCCATCATCTTGCCCAGCTGCCCGCCGCCGATGATCCCGATTGTCTCTCCTGGTAAAATCAATTTAGACAAGCTCATCACTGCTTTCCATCACTGACATTTTTGTTTCTTCTCTCAGCCGCTCCAACCTTTCGGCAACTTCACCATCAAATGCACCCAATATCTGAGCCGCCAGTAATCCGGCGTTCGTGGCACCCGCTTTCCCGATTGCGACCGTCGCAACTGGCACGCCGCCAGGCATCTGGACAATCGATAATAGTGAATCCAATCCGTTGAGCGCCCTTGACTGCACCGGTACCCCGATGACCGGCAGCGTAGTCTTGGCCGCTACCATACCTGGCAAATGCGCTGCTCCTCCAGCTCCAGCAATGATGACTTTTATTCCTTCTTCCCTGGCCTTCTCAGCAAACTCAAACATCAAATCCGGCGTTCGATGTGCTGAAACGACCTTCTTTATATAAGAAACCTCGAGCTGATCAAGTATGTCACATGCATGCTTCATCGTTTCCCAATCCGATTTGCTCCCCATTATGACTGCAACCGTCATGATCCTGACCTCCCTTTGGAGTGTTAAAACAAAAAACCCGGATTGACCGCTTCCTCTAAATAGAAGAGAAAGTAGTCTGTCCGGGTGTGCAAGCAAAGAAATCCATAAGTGAACGCAGATTTCTTTTCCCTTCACTTAAAAACTACTTTCCCTCATAGTCCGGCAATTTACGGTTGCCAGGTAGAGACTCATGGGCCATATCCCCATTATTATACGAGGGAAAAACTAAATTTCACTTTTGACATCTACATATTACCAGCCGTTTCGACTTTTTGTCAACCAATAATCGAACATTAATAAAGTAATTATTTTTCATTGTTCGTGTTTTGGTGCTTTAAACGGATAACGCAACCTATGCCTCCACCGGCTTAGCCTCAAAAATGATCTGTCTGCCTGCAGGTTCATACTCGACTGCCCCGTTCTTCTGCACTTCCTTGAAGATGGGTTTCTCCATCCTCCTTACGGGCGCATAGCCATCCTTCTTCATTCTATTAAGACAATCATCGATTGATTCATGTTCACCGACTTCATACATCTGTTTCTTTTTACCCTTGCTCATGAAAACAGCTTTCCTTTCCGCACCGATTTTACCCAGAACCCGCCATGGATCGATTTCGGCTCATACGCGATGATGAAAGCCTTCGGATCCAGTTCCTTGATTTTCTCATACAGCTTCAATTCATATTTACGCGGCGTCAAGATTTGCATCGCCATCCGGTCGCCCTCAAGGCCGTGAGCAGCCCAATCCGTCACACCATAGCCAAGTGCACGCAAAGACTTCGGCAGATCCACATCATATTCCTTTGTTATCACATTGATCGTAATATAGCCAAGTGCCAGCTTCTCTTCAATCTTCATCCCGACAATGACACCAATTCCATAGCCGACAGCATACGCAATCAAGTTCTGTATCTCATTTAAATTTTCAAGCACCAGCCCAAGCCCAACAACATAAATCACAACCTCAATTGTGCTAAGCCCGGCAGCCAGGTAACGCTGCCCCTTCAAAGTCAAGATCATCCTGATTGTAAAAAAAGACACATACACGATATTGATGATTAAGATGATGGCCACCATGACAAAACTATTCTCCAGCATTTAAACACCCTCCAGACATCTCTTCTAATAAGCCTTAATGTTCGCATTAATCCAATGTCTTGTAAAGCAACTTGCAAATTCCCTATTAAAAAGATACCTTATTTTAAGGTTTCCTGAACCTTAAGATTTGAAACTTCTTTCCATAAAAAATGGTCATGGATTGACGTTCCGCTATCCTTGTTGAATAATATGGAAGAGTATACCAAATAGAGAGAGGGAGTCTAACGATTGTTCTATCGCCGCAAATTTTACATAGTCAAAAATGAATTCATAGAACCATTCAATACATTATTTAACGATATTAACTTGCCTAACCAGCTGAAATACGGAGCACGGTTAATCGGCAGGTGGATGTTGCCGCATAATGAGGAAACTACAGAAGTCTTCGCTATTTGGGAATATGATCACTACGAGGCTTACCTCGATATAGAAACCAATGTCAGAAGCGACAAAGAACATCTTAAGCGAATTCAGGACTGGTACGAGGAACATGGAGGGAAGGAGTTTGTGCAAAAGCAATATTTCTTGGAAGCAAGAAATGAAAAGCTGGTTTCCACTCTCTCTTTAAATAAAAAAACATCAAGCCATTTGTGATATGGCTTGATGTTTAAGACTTTAAATCTTAAAGGCTGTTACCGTATCCTTCAATGAGTCTGCCATGGTAGACAGATTGTTTGCTGAGGCTGTTATTTCCTCCATGGAGGCTAATTGTTCCTCAGCCGAAGCAGCAACATTCTGGCTGTGCAAGGATGACTCTTTTGAAATAGAAGCAATCCCATAAAGGAATACCGTAAGACTTCGATAACTGTTTG
Organism: Mesobacillus jeotgali; assembly: GCF_031759225.1. Classification (NCBI taxonomy): domain Bacteria; kingdom Bacillati; phylum Bacillota; class Bacilli; order Caryophanales; family Bacillaceae; genus Mesobacillus; species Mesobacillus jeotgali. The sequence goes on along the minus strand of NZ_CP134494.1, from coordinate 313,064 downwards.
GTTCGTATTGTCATCAGTTCACTGTGCGGTGGATAATTTTATACAAATACATGCAAGGAATAATAGCTCATAATGTCAGGCATCATATACAAGAACTTTTATACAAAAGGTGGCTGATTCGAATGTATTTCTATAAAGAAGATTTGATTAATATGATAGTGCCTGATAAACCTGATCCCCACGCCGCAAAAGTACTCCAGGAAGCCCTTGGTGGACAGTTTGGCGAAATGCGGACAATGATGCAGTTTTCATTCCAGAGTGCCAACTTCAGGGGAAAAGCTAAACAATACCGCGACCTTATCAGGGGCGTATTCCTCGAAGAGCTTTCACATGTGGAACTGGTTCAATCAACAATCAATCAGCTTTTGAATGAGTCTGGTGGCGATATGCCGGGCAATCAGGCATTGGATGAGGCCCCATTAGATGATGTCATTCAATCCGGCGCAAATCCTCATCACTATATTATTGGGGCAAAAGCCTCCCTGCCAGTCGATGCAGGCGGCAACCCATGGAATGGTTCTTGGGTTTATGACCACGGGAATTTAGCTGCAAATCTCTTAAATAATGTTGTATTAGAATCAACCGGTGTCCTTCAAAAATCAAGGATTTATGAAATGAGCGATAATAAAACATTAAGGGAAACGATCGCTTTCTTGATTGTCAGGGACAATGCCCACCAAAATGCTTTTGCTAAAGCTTTGGAAACGCTAGGGGTGGATTGGGGCAAATTGTTCCCGATTCCAAATTATGATTTAAATAAGTATCCAGAGTGCCGCAAATATGTAGACTTGGGCTTCCATAATGCACAATTCAATTTCCGGCTGGATGATACCAGGATTGGAGAAATCTTTCAGGGACAAACCCCTAGCAGAAACGGCGGCAATTTATCGGTTATTGACCCGCCTAAAGGCTATCCAGTGCCTGAAATGCCAGATATGCCAAATGAGCATGCTCCAGGTTTATATGATTTAAATAATTAAAATTATTATCTACAAAAAAAAGAACAGCCATTTAGCAGGCCACTGAAAATCTGCCGATTTTTTAGATTTTCATGATAACCAAACAAAAAAGCCGATCCAACTCCATATTTTTGGAATTGAATCGGCTTTTTTTCCAGTTTCTTGTCCCCTTTGGCCTCTATTGTTGCCCTTTCAGTTTTAAAATTCTTTTTAAATTGACCGTGAAAATGGCCATGGCGCCTTGCATTTCCATGCCAATTAGACCCGAGGATGTGGCTACATCATACCCGTGTCTGTGTTTCAACTCGCTATTCTTCGCTTCAATCTTATAGCGCTCCTTGGACTTCTGCTTAAAGTATTCACTTTCCTGAAACTCTGCCTGGTCTAGGTGTTCAGTTGACTTCAAGGAAACAGAATACGTCTTACTTTTCGCACCTTCTTTATAACAGCCTTCCCTTAAGGGGCAACGCTTGCACTTATCAATATCAAAATAATAGGTATCTACCTGGTTCGTTCCAGTGTTTTTCTTTCCGGTTCGAGCCTTTCTGATTGCGAGGTGTCCTGCTTTACAGACATACATCCCAGCGTCCTTATTAAATTCGAATTCGTCTTCCTTTGAGCGGAATCCCTGGGTAACACTTGGATTCAATTTTGCGACCAAGTTTATTTTGTTTGTTTTACTGTACTTAATATTGTCTTTTTCTGAATACGCCGCATCGCCGATCACAGTCTCAACCTGTATACCTGCGTCTTCGCTTTTCTCAATAAGAGTTTGAAGTTGCTTGCCATCGTTTTTCTCGCCTGTCGTAATGACAGCTGCCGTTATGATTCGTTCCTCGCTCATTGCCAGGTGGGTCTTGTATCCAAAGAAAGAGGAATCTGCCGTCTTGTGTCCCACTTTCGCATCATGATCCTTTGAGCATTTGATCTGTTCAAGGTCATCTGCGACCGTCTCTTTCAATAAGTTAAGCTGTTCTTTTACTACCGGGTATTGAATCAGGGTCTCTTCCTTTTCAATCACTTCAATGAGTTTCTGTGAATAGGCAATTTCATCCTCCAACACATCAGTCTTTGTCTTGGAAGGAAATTTGGATTTCATGGATTCATCGATTTGGTAAATTGCCTTCCTTAGCTTCTTGGAACGCTCCATCAGAACTTCTTTCGGTTTCATCTGATTATAACGGGCTTTTGTATGAGTGGCATCGACAATAATGGATTTGCTTTTGATGATCTCTTTTTCTAAAGCAATCTCCACCGTTTTATTAATAAGCAGATCCAGGAGGTTAATATCCTTTAACCTCAATTTACGGAATTTGGTCAGGGAGCTCGGGTCTATAACTTCCTCTTCTGGAGTCATATCCAGAAAATATTTGAACGACATATCATACTTCGAACGATCAACAATATCCACGTCCGAAAGGTCATGGATGGTTTTTAATAATAGATATTTGAACATGCGAATGGGATCGATTGCGTTCCTGCCGTTATCAAGGCAATACTTATCCTTGAGCTCTTCATAAACAAAGGTAAAGTCAACCAGATCATTAATCTGACGCAACATATTATCCTTTGGCACGATAAGGTCATAGAGACCCATATAAGGACTTAGTTTGATTGATTGTTGCATTGACATCATTGGAACCACCCATTTCAGCTAAATTAATTCTATTATAAAATAAAAACCGCCCAAATCCCTTAAAAAAGTCAGGATTTGAACGGTTTATAGTTTGTCTAAATAAGGTTTAGTAGCACTAGGTTGATTGGAACGGAAGGTGCGTAGACTCCTGCGGGATCAGCGGGACAGGTGAGACCCCGCAGGCGCTTTAGCGCTGAGGAGGCTCACCGCACGCCCCGCGGAAAGCGAAGCAACCTGGAGTGGAAATCAACCGGTCCTATTTAACAAGCTATCCAGTGGGGACTTTTTCAGTGGCCTCCCATTTAGCTGTTCTTTTTTTTGCCCGGCGGCGTCCTACTCTCACAGGGGGAAACCCCCAACTACCATCGGCGCTGAGAAGCTTAACTTCCGTGTTCGGTATGGGAACGGGTGTGACCTTCTCGCCATCGCCACCAGACTATTTGGTTTGAGGTTTTATTCCCTCAAAACTAGATAATGTGTAAGAAGAATTTCAAGAAGAACGAATGATCAATTTGGTTAAGTCCTCGAACGATTAGTATCAGTCAGCTCCACACGTCACCGCGCTTCCACCTCTGACCTATCAACCTGATCATCTTTCAGGGTTCTTACTAGCTTGCGCTATGGGAAATCTCATCTTGAGGGGGGCTTCATGCTTAGATGCTTTCAGCACTTATCCCGTCCGCACATAGCTACCCAGCGATGCCTTTGGCAAGACAACTGGTACACCAGCGGTGCGTCCATCCCGGTCCTCTCGTACTAAGGACAGCTCCTCTCAAATTTCCTGCGCCCACGACGGATAGGGACCGAACTGTCTCACGACGTTCTGAACCCAGCTCGCGTACCGCTTTAATGGGCGAACAGCCCAACCCTTGGGACCGACTACAGCCCCAGGATGCGATGAGCCGACATCGAGGTGCCAAACCTCCCCGTCGATGTGGACTCTTGGGGGAGATAAGCCTGTTATCCCCGGGGTAGCTTTTATCCGTTGAGCGATGGCCCTTCCATGCGGAACCACCGGATCACTAAGCCCGACTTTCGTCCCTGCTCGACTTGTAGGTCTCGCAGTCAAGCTCCCTTGTGCCTTTACACTCTGCGAATGATTTCCAACCATTCTGAGGGAACCTTTGGGCGCCTCCGTTACTCTTTAGGAGGCGACCGCCCCAGTCAAACTGCCCACCTGACACTGTCTCCCGCCCCGATCAGGGGCGCGGGTTAGAATTTCAATACAGCCAGGGTAGTATCCCACCGACGCCTCCACCGAAGCTGGCGCTCCGGTTTCTCAGGCTCCTACCTATCCTGTACAAGCTGTACCAAAATTCAATATCAGGCTACAGTAAAGCTCCACGGGGTCTTTCCGTCCTGTCGCGGGTAACCTGCATCTTCACAGGTACTATAATTTCACCGAGTCTCTCGTTGAGACAGTGCCCAGATCGTTACGCCTTTCGTGCGGGTCGGAACTTACCCGACAAGGAATTTCGCTACCTTAGGACCGTTATAGTTACGGCCGCCGTTTACTGGGGCTTCGATTCAGAGCTTCGCGTGAGCTAACCCCTCCTCTTAACCTTCCAGCACCGGGCAGGCGTCAGCCCCTATACTTCGCCTTGCGGCTTCGCAGAGACCTGTGTTTTTGCTAAACAGTCGCCTGGGCCTATTCACTGCGGCTCATCCGGGCTATTCACCCAAATGAGCACCCCTTCTCCCGAAGTTACGGGGTCATTTTGCCGAGTTCCTTAACGAGAGTTCTCTCGCTCACCTTAGGATTCTCTCCTCGCCTACCTGTGTCGGTTTGCGGTACGGGCACCATTTATCTCGCTAGAGGCTTTTCTTGGCAGTGTGGAATCAGGAACTTCGGTACTATATTTCCCTCGCTGTCACAGCTCAGCCTTCACGCAAGCGGGATTTGCCTCACTTGCAGCCTAACTGCTTAGACGCGCATATCCAACAGCGCGCTTACCCTATCCTCCTGCGTCCCCCCGTCGCTCAAACGATAAAGAGGTGGTACAGGAATATCAACCTGTTGTCCATCGCCTACGCCTTTCGGCCTCGGCTTAGGTCCCGACTAACCCTGAGAGGACGAGCCTTCCTCAGGAAACCTTAGGCATTCGGTGGATGGGATTCTCACCCATCTTTCGCTACTCATACCGGCATTCTCACTTCTAAGCGCTCCACCAGTCCTTACGGTCTGACTTCAACGCCCTTAGAACGCTCTCCTACCACTGACATCTAAGATGTCAATCCACAGCTTCGGTGATACGTTTAGCCCCGGTACATTTTCGGCGCAGAGTCACTCGACCAGTGAGCTATTACGCACTCTTTAAATGGTGGCTGCTTCTAAGCCAACATCCTGGTTGTCTAAGCAACTCCACATCCTTTTCCACTTAACGTATACTTTGGGACCTTAGCTGGTGGTCTGGGCTGTTTCCCTTTTGACTACGGATCTTATCACTCGCAGTCTGACTCCCACGGATAAGTCTTTGGCATTCGGAGTTTGTCTGAATTCGGTAACCCGATGAGGGCCCCTAGTCCAAACAGTGCTCTACCTCCAAGACTCTTACAACGTGAGGCTAGCCCTAAAGCTATTTCGGAGAGAACCAGCTATCTCCAAGTTCGATTGGAATTTCTCCGCTACCCACACCTCATCCCCGCACTTTTCAACGTGCGTGGGTTCGGGCCTCCAGTTGGTGTTACCCAACCTTCACCCTGGACATGGGTAGATCACCTGGTTTCGGGTCTACGACCACATACTCATTCGCCCTATTCAGACTCGCTTTCGCTGCGGCTCCGTCTTCTCAACTTAACCTTGCATGTAATCGTAACTCGCCGGTTCATTCTACAAAAGGCACGCCATCACCCATGAACGGGCTCTGACTACTTGTAGGCACACGGTTTCAGGATCTCTTTCACTCCCCTTCCGGGGTGCTTTTCACCTTTCCCTCACGGTACTGGTTCACTATCGGTCACTAGGGAGTATTTAGCCTTGGGAGATGGTCCTCCCAGCTTCCGACGGGATTTCACGTGTCCCGCCGTACTCAGGATCCACTCAGGAGGGAACGAAGTTTCAACTACAGGGTTTTTACCTTCTCTGACGGGCCTTTCCAGACCACTTCATCTACCCCGTTCCTTTGTAACTCCATGTAGAGTGTCCTACAACCCCAAGAGGCAAGCCTCTTGGTTTGGGCTATGTCCCGTTTCGCTCGCCGCTACTCAGGGAATCGCGTTTGCTTTCTCTTCCTCCGGGTACTTAGATGTTTCAGTTCCCCGGGTCTGCCTTCAATACCCTATGTATTCAGGTAAAGATACTGTTCCATTACGAACAGTGGGTTTCCCCATTCGGAAATCTCCGGATCAAAGCTTACTTACAGCTCCCCGAAGCATATCGGTGTTAGTCCCGTCCTTCATCGGCTCCTAGTGCCAAGGCATCCACCGTGCGCCCTTTCTAACTTAACCTAAAAGGTCATTTCTCTAATTTAATAGAGAGAAAACTAAAATGGCGATCACTCGGTTTTTCTTGGTTCTTCTTACTTACGATTATCTAGTTTTCAAGGAACAAAAAAGCTTTGAGGCAATTGCTCCCTCAAAACTAAACAAACAAGCTAGTCAACAGTACGAATCGTAAGATTCGCATTCCGGTTGCCATTACGGCAATATCCTTAGAAAGGAGGTGATCCAGCCGCACCTTCCGATACGGCTACCTTGTTACGACTTCACCCCAATCATCTGTCCCACCTTAGGCGGCTGGCTCCAAAAGGTTACCCCACCGACTTCGGGTGTTACAAACTCTCGTGGTGTGACGGGCGGTGTGTACAAGGCCCGGGAACGTATTCACCGCGGCATGCTGATCCGCGATTACTAGCGATTCCGGCTTCATGCAGGCGAGTTGCAGCCTGCAATCCGAACTGAGAATGGATTTATGGGATTGGCTCGACCTCGCGGCTTCGCGACCCTTTGTTCCATCCATTGTAGCACGTGTGTAGCCCAGGTCATAAGGGGCATGATGATTTGACGTCATCCCCACCTTCCTCCGGTTTGTCACCGGCAGTCACCTTAGAGTGCCCAACTGAATGCTGGCAACTAAGATCAAGGGTTGCGCTCGTTGCGGGACTTAACCCAACATCTCACGACACGAGCTGACGACAACCATGCACCACCTGTCACTCTGTCCCCCGAAGGGGAACGCCCTATCTCTAGGGTTGTCAGAGGATGTCAAGACCTGGTAAGGTTCTTCGCGTTGCTTCGAATTAAACCACATGCTCCACCGCTTGTGCGGGCCCCCGTCAATTCCTTTGAGTTTCAGCCTTGCGGCCGTACTCCCCAGGCGGAGTGCTTAATGCGTTTGCTGCAGCACTAAAGGGCGGAAACCCTCTAACACTTAGCACTCATCGTTTACGGCGTGGACTACCAGGGTATCTAATCCTGTTCGCTCCCCACGCTTTCGCGCCTCAGCGTCAGTTACAGACCAGAGAGCCGCCTTCGCCACTGGTGTTCCTCCACATCTCTACGCATTTCACCGCTACACGTGGAATTCCGCTCTCCTCTTCTGCACTCAAGTTCCCCAGTTTCCAATGACCCTCCCCGGTTGAGCCGGGGGCTTTCACATCAGACTTAAGGAACCGCCTGCGCGCGCTTTACGCCCAATAATTCCGGACAACGCTTGCCACCTACGTATTACCGCGGCTGCTGGCACGTAGTTAGCCGTGGCTTTCTGGTCAGGTACCGTCAAGGTACCGGCAGTTACTCCGGTACTTGTTCTTCCCTGACAACAGAACTTTACGACCCGAAGGCCTTCATCGTTCACGCGGCGTTGCTCCGTCAGACTTTCGTCCATTGCGGAAGATTCCCTACTGCTGCCTCCCGTAGGAGTCTGGGCCGTGTCTCAGTCCCAGTGTGGCCGATCACCCTCTCAGGTCGGCTACGCATCGTTGCCTTGGTGAGCCGTTACCTCACCAACTAGCTAATGCGCCGCGGGCCCATCTGTAAGTGACAGCCGAAACCGTCTTTCAGCTTTCCCTCATGTGAGGGAAAGGATTATCCGGTATTAGCTCCGGTTTCCCGAAGTTATCCCAGTCTTACAGGCAGGTTGCCCACGTGTTACTCACCCGTCCGCCGCTGATCTTCAAAAGCAAGCTAATGAAGATCCGCTCGACTTGCATGTATTAGGCACGCCGCCAGCGTTCGTCCTGAGCCAGGATCAAACTCTCCAAGAAAGAGTTATGAGTTAGCTCATAAAGTTAAAACGTTGGCTCATGATCTTCTATAATAGAAGCCATGAAAATTTATTGTTTGTTGACGCTTGTTTGTTTAGTTTTCAAAGAACAATTTATGTTGTCGTTCAAATGACAACTTTTATATCTTATCACCTTTGAACCAGCTCGTCAACACTTATTTTCGAAAGTCTTTTTAAACAATCGATCAAGTGAGCTGAGTTACTATAATAACACCTGAGGTGTTACCTAACAACCAGCAATAACTGGAAAAGAATGATATAGGGATTAAAAAAGACAGGGATCAAAATCTCTGTCTTTTCGCCCGGCGGCGTCCTACTCTCACAGGGGGAAACCCCCAACTACCATCGGCGCTGAGAAGCTTAACTTCCGTGTTCGGTATGGGAACGGGTGTGACCTTCTCGCCATCGCCACCAGACTATTTGATTGGAAGGAAAGTATTTATTCCTTCAAAACTAGATAATGTTGTAAGAAGAATTCAAGAAGAACGAATGATCAATTTGGTTAAGTCCTCGAACGATTAGTATCAGTCAGCTCCACACGTCACCGCGCTTCCACCTCTGACCTATCAACCTGATCATCTTTCAGGGTTCTTACTAGCTTGCGCTATGGGAAATCTCATCTTGAGGGGGGCTTCATGCTTAGATGCTTTCAGCACTTATCCCGTCCGCACATAGCTACCCAGCGATGCCTTTGGCAAGACAACTGGTACACCAGCGGTGCGTCCATCCCGGTCCTCTCGTACTAAGGACAGCTCCTCTCAAATTTCCTGCGCCCACGACGGATAGGGACCGAACTGTCTCACGACGTTCTGAACCCAGCTCGCGTACCGCTTTAATGGGCGAACAGCCCAACCCTTGGGACCGACTACAGCCCCAGGATGCGATGAGCCGACATCGAGGTGCCAAACCTCCCCGTCGATGTGGACTCTTGGGGGAGATAAGCCTGTTATCCCCGGGGTAGCTTTTATCCGTTGAGCGATGGCCCTTCCATGCGGAACCACCGGATCACTAAGCCCGACTTTCGTCCCTGCTCGACTTGTAGGTCTCGCAGTCAAGCTCCCTTGTGCCTTTACACTCTGCGAATGATTTCCAACCATTCTGAGGGAACCTTTGGGCGCCTCCGTTACTCTTTAGGAGGCGACCGCCCCAGTCAAACTGCCCACCTGACACTGTCTCCCGCCCCGATCAGGGGCGCGGGTTAGAATTTCAATACAGCCAGGGTAGTATCCCACCGACGCCTCCACCGAAGCTGGCGCTCCGGTTTCTCAGGCTCCTACCTATCCTGTACAAGCTGTACCAAAATTCAATATCAGGCTACAGTAAAGCTCCACGGGGTCTTTCCGTCCTGTCGCGGGTAACCTGCATCTTCACAGGTACTATAATTTCACCGAGTCTCTCGTTGAGACAGTGCCCAGATCGTTACGCCTTTCGTGCGGGTCGGAACTTACCCGACAAGGAATTTCGCTACCTTAGGACCGTTATAGTTACGGCCGCCGTTTACTGGGGCTTCGATTCAGAGCTTCGCGTGAGCTAACCCCTCCTCTTAACCTTCCAGCACCGGGCAGGCGTCAGCCCCTATACTTCGCCTTGCGGCTTCGCAGAGACCTGTGTTTTTGCTAAACAGTCGCCTGGGCCTATTCACTGCGGCTCATCCGGGCTATTCACCCAAATGAGCACCCCTTCTCCCGAAGTTACGGGGTCATTTTGCCGAGTTCCTTAACGAGAGTTCTCTCGCTCACCTTAGGATTCTCTCCTCGCCTACCTGTGTCGGTTTGCGGTACGGGCACCATTTATCTCGCTAGAGGCTTTTCTTGGCAGTGTGGAATCAGGAACTTCGGTACTATATTTCCCTCGCTGTCACAGCTCAGCCTTCACGCAAGCGGGATTTGCCTCACTTGCAGCCTAACTGCTTAGACGCGCATATCCAACAGCGCGCTTACCCTATCCTCCTGCGTCCCCCCGTCGCTCAAACGATAAAGAGGTGGTACAGGAATATCAACCTGTTGTCCATCGCCTACGCCTTTCGGCCTCGGCTTAGGTCCCGACTAACCCTGAGAGGACGAGCCTTCCTCAGGAAACCTTAGGCATTCGGTGGATGGGATTCTCACCCATCTTTCGCTACTCATACCGGCATTCTCACTTCTAAGCGCTCCACCAGTCCTTACGGTCTGACTTCAACGCCCTTAGAACGCTCTCCTACCACTGACATCTAAGATGTCAATCCACAGCTTCGGTGATACGTTTAGCCCCGGTACATTTTCGGCGCAGAGTCACTCGACCAGTGAGCTATTACGCACTCTTTAAATGGTGGCTGCTTCTAAGCCAACATCCTGGTTGTCTAAGCAACTCCACATCCTTTTCCACTTAACGTATACTTTGGGACCTTAGCTGGTGGTCTGGGCTGTTTCCCTTTTGACTACGGATCTTATCACTCGCAGTCTGACTCCCACGGATAAGTCTTTGGCATTCGGAGTTTGTCTGAATTCGGTAACCCGATGAGGGCCCCTAGTCCAAACAGTGCTCTACCTCCAAGACTCTTACAACGTGAGGCTAGCCCTAAAGCTATTTCGGAGAGAACCAGCTATCTCCAAGTTCGATTGGAATTTCTCCGCTACCCACACCTCATCCCCGCACTTTTCAACGTGCGTGGGTTCGGGCCTCCAGTTGGTGTTACCCAACCTTCACCCTGGACATGGGTAGATCACCTGGTTTCGGGTCTACGACCACATACTCATTCGCCCTATTCAGACTCGCTTTCGCTGCGGCTCCGTCTTCTCAACTTAACCTTGCATGTAATCGTAACTCGCCGGTTCATTCTACAAAAGGCACGCCATCACCCATGAACGGGCTCTGACTACTTGTAGGCACACGGTTTCAGGATCTCTTTCACTCCCCTTCCGGGGTGCTTTTCACCTTTCCCTCACGGTACTGGTTCACTATCGGTCACTAGGGAGTATTTAGCCTTGGGAGATGGTCCTCCCAGCTTCCGACGGGATTTCACGTGTCCCGCCGTACTCAGGATCCACTCAGGAGGGAACGAAGTTTCAACTACAGGGTTTTTACCTTCTCTGACGGGCCTTTCCAGACCACTTCATCTACCCCGTTCCTTTGTAACTCCATGTAGAGTGTCCTACAACCCCAAGAGGCAAGCCTCTTGGTTTGGGCTATGTCCCGTTTCGCTCGCCGCTACTCAGGGAATCGCGTTTGCTTTCTCTTCCTCCGGGTACTTAGATGTTTCAGTTCCCCGGGTCTGCCTTCAATACCCTATGTATTCAGGTAAAGATACTGTTCCATTACGAACAGTGGGTTTCCCCATTCGGAAATCTCCGGATCAAAGCTTACTTACAGCTCCCCGAAGCATATCGGTGTTAGTCCCGTCCTTCATCGGCTCCTAGTGCCAAGGCATCCACCGTGCGCCCTTTCTAACTTAACCTAAAAGGTCATTTCTCTATTGAATAGAGAGAAAACTAAAATGGCGATCACTCGGTTTTTCTTGGTTCTTCTTACTTACGATTATCTAGTTTTCAAGGAACAAAAAAGCTTTGAGGCAATTGCTCCCTCAAAACTAAACAAACAAGCTAGTCAACAGTACGAATCGTAAGATTCGCATTCCGGTTGCCATTACGGCAATATCCTTAGAAAGGAGGTGATCCAGCCGCACCTTCCGATACGGCTACCTTGTTACGACTTCACCCCAATCATCTGTCCCACCTTAGGCGGCTGGCTCCAAAAGGTTACCCCACCGACTTCGGGTGTTACAAACTCTCGTGGTGTGACGGGCGGTGTGTACAAGGCCCGGGAACGTATTCACCGCGGCATGCTGATCCGCGATTACTAGCGATTCCGGCTTCATGCAGGCGAGTTGCAGCCTGCAATCCGAACTGAGAATGGATTTATGGGATTGGCTCGACCTCGCGGCTTCGCGACCCTTTGTTCCATCCATTGTAGCACGTGTGTAGCCCAGGTCATAAGGGGCATGATGATTTGACGTCATCCCCACCTTCCTCCGGTTTGTCACCGGCAGTCACCTTAGAGTGCCCAACTGAATGCTGGCAACTAAGATCAAGGGTTGCGCTCGTTGCGGGACTTAACCCAACATCTCACGACACGAGCTGACGACAACCATGCACCACCTGTCACTCTGTCCCCCGAAGGGGAACGCCCTATCTCTAGGGTTGTCAGAGGATGTCAAGACCTGGTAAGGTTCTTCGCGTTGCTTCGAATTAAACCACATGCTCCACCGCTTGTGCGGGCCCCCGTCAATTCCTTTGAGTTTCAGCCTTGCGGCCGTACTCCCCAGGCGGAGTGCTTAATGCGTTTGCTGCAGCACTAAAGGGCGGAAACCCTCTAACACTTAGCACTCATCGTTTACGGCGTGGACTACCAGGGTATCTAATCCTGTTCGCTCCCCACGCTTTCGCGCCTCAGCGTCAGTTACAGACCAGAGAGCCGCCTTCGCCACTGGTGTTCCTCCACATCTCTACGCATTTCACCGCTACACGTGGAATTCCGCTCTCCTCTTCTGCACTCAAGTTCCCCAGTTTCCAATGACCCTCCCCGGTTGAGCCGGGGGCTTTCACATCAGACTTAAGGAACCGCCTGCGCGCGCTTTACGCCCAATAATTCCGGACAACGCTTGCCACCTACGTATTACCGCGGCTGCTGGCACGTAGTTAGCCGTGGCTTTCTGGTCAGGTACCGTCAAGGTACCGGCAGTTACTCCGGTACTTGTTCTTCCCTGACAACAGAGCTTTACGACCCGAAGGCCTTCATCGCTCACGCGGCGTTGCTCCGTCAGACTTTCGTCCATTGCGGAAGATTCCCTACTGCTGCCTCCCGTAGGAGTCTGGGCCGTGTCTCAGTCCCAGTGTGGCCGATCACCCTCTCAGGTCGGCTACGCATCGTTGCCTTGGTGAGCCGTTACCTCACCAACTAGCTAATGCGCCGCGGGCCCATCTGTAAGTGACAGCCGAAACCGTCTTTCAGCTTTCCCTCATGTGAGGGAAAGGATTATCCGGTATTAGCTCCGGTTTCCCGAAGTTATCCCAGTCTTACAGGCAGGTTGCCCACGTGTTACTCACCCGTCCGCCGCTGATCTTCAAAAGCAAGCTAATGAAGATCCGCTCGACTTGCATGTATTAGGCACGCCGCCAGCGTTCGTCCTGAGCCAGGATCAAACTCTCCAAGAAAGAGTTATGAGTTAGCTCATAAAGTTAAAACGTTGGCTCATGATCTTCTATAATAGAAGCCATGAAAATTTATTGTTTGTTGACGCTTGTTTGTTTAGTTTTCAAAGAGCAAATCATGCGCGCCGCTCAGAAGCGACTTTAATAATTTATCACATCACAGCGTTGAATGTCAACAACAAATTTCGAATTAATTTTTTCATTTTCAAAATGTTGTTAACCTGTTCGCGACTGTTTCTATATACTATCACCGGACATGCCCAGAGTCAACCTGTTTAAACCTTGAAAAAATTGGGAAATAAACCCGACGTTCTACTTTCTTCTATATAAAAACAGCCAGCCTCCGCAAAGGAGACTGGCTGCTACTGTAACTTATTTAGAAATCTTGATGATATTCTCGTCTTTCACATCCACATTGCCTTTTTTATTAATGACAATGCTCTCGCCTTCCGAAAGGTTCGTGAAAACAATCGGAGTGATGATGGATGTTGCATTTTCCTTGATGTAATCAAGATCTACTTTTAATAACGGCTGTCCTTTTGTGACTGTATCATTTTCAGAAACAAGCGTTTCAAATCCTTGTCCCTTCAGATTAACTGTGTCAATACCAACATGAATGAGGATTTCCCGTCCAGAATCAGACAGAATTCCAATCGCATGCTTTGTTGGGAACAAGTTTACGATCTTTCCGTCTACAGGTGATACAACTGTACCTTCAGCAGGAACAATGGCAAAACCGTCACCCATCATCTTGCCTGAGAAGACTTGGTCAGGTACTTCAGTAATTGGCAAGATTTCACCTTTAATAGGAGAAACAAATACATCTGCACTTGCATCTGCATGATGCGTCTGCAATGCTTCTGGATTTACTTCTTCAATTTGCTGTTCAACTTCTGTTGCTTGGTTCGTTTCGACCGGACGAGGTCTTTTACCATTCATGATATCTCTCATCTGACCTTTGATTGTCTCAGATCGCGGCCCGAAAATTGCCTGGATGTTGTTGCCGACTTCAAGTACACCAGCTGCACCAAGCTTTTTCAAACGGTCTTTGTCAACATTCTTAATGTCATTTACTGAAACACGAAGTCTTGTGATACATGCATCAAGATGAGCGATGTTTTCTTTGCCGCCCATTGCCTCAAGGACTTCATATGGAAGGTCACTAGTTTGACCTTTTGCTGCGCCTTCTTCCTGATCTTCTTCAACTTCTTCACGGCCTGGTGTCATTAAGTTAAACTTGCGGATCGCGAAACGGAATCCGAAGTAGTAAATGACCGCGAACACTAAACCTACAGGGATAACAATCCACGCATTTGTCTGCGGGTTGATCAGACCGAACAGAATATAGTCAATCAGACCACCTGAGAATGTCATCCCGATTTTTACATCTAAAAGGTGCATAGTCATAAAGGATAGACCTGCAAAGATTGCATGAACTCCAAATAGTACTGGTGCTACGAACAGGAATGAGAACTCTAGCGGTTCTGTGATACCTGTCAGGAATGATGTCAACGCTGCAGATACCATCAAACCGCCGACAACTACTTTTCTTTCCGGACGTGCTTCGTGGTAAATCGCTAATGCTGCTGCTGGAAGTCCAAACATCATGAATGGGAATTTACCAGTCATGAACGTACCAGCAGTCAGGTCTTGTACGTTGTCCCCAATTTGAGCCATGAAGATACGCTGGTCACCGCGGACCACATCGCCAGCCAATGTAGTATATTGGCCGAACTCATACCAGAATGGTGAATAGAAGATATGGTGCAATCCGAATGGAATCAATGAACGTTCAACCACACCAAAGATAAATGCTGATAGTGTTAAGTTTGCGTGTACCATGTTTTGCGAAAATGCGTTCAAGCCAGTTTGGATTGGAGGCCAAATGACAAGCATCGCTAAGCCAAGCAGGATTGCTGTTCCCGCTGTAATGATCGGGACGAAACGCTTACCTGCGAAAAAGCCAAGATAGGATGGCAATTCGATTTCAAAGAACTTATTGTAAAGAGCAGCGGCTAATATACCAACGATGATACCGCCGAATACACCCGTTTGCAGGGTTGGGATACCAAGGATGTTTTGATAGTTAAGTCCATTTACATCCTCTGGAGTGATTTGAAGAACAGTACCCATTGTCACATTCATGATCAGGTACCCGATGATCGCCGCAAGACCGGCTACACCTTCACCGCCAGCTAGACCAACGGCAACACCGACCGCGAACAAGAGCGGAAGGTTTCCGAAGACAACGTCCCCGGCCTTTTGCATGACAGCAGCTACCATATCGACGCCGCTGTTATCTAAAAATGGAGCAAGCTCCAGCAAAGCAGGGTTGCGAAGCGCAGCACCAAGAGCAAGCAAAATACCCGCAGCTGGCAATAGTGCAACTGGAAGCATTAGCGCTTTACCTACTTTTTGAAGTACACCAAAAGCTTTCTTTAACATAGGAAGACCTCCTGTAATTTTTTCTCCTAAAGCGGTTACAAACAATAAAAAAACAAATAAAAAAAGGCATGAGAAAGATGTAGTGAAAGAAGCATACGGATATATTACCCATAAAACTCCATTTCAATTACATTCTTTACTCATGCCTGATCGAATCAGTAACACGTAAAAAATAAATGCCTATTTACCTTTTTTCTGAAGCCTTTGCAGATGCATCGTCAGATACACGGCTTCAGCATCGAATACTTGTTTTTTCAAGGTCTGCTGCATCACTTTAATGAGTTTCCACGAAAGATTGTAACACAGAGGATATTCTTCTTTCAAGAGGTCTACAAATTTTTCTGGCTCCTCTACTTTTTCGCCATTATTGACCCTTTCGATAGTGAATCGTATATGGCGCACTAGCCTTGTATAGTCAATGCCTTCTTTATCGATGACGATATCCAGGTTTTCCTCAATCATCTGTACCAGTTTTGTCACAAGCTGTGAGTGTTTGTTCACATCAGACAGATTCCGGTTCATTACGGCACTATGGATATGAAGGGCAACGAAGCCGATTTCCCCATCAGGAAGTTCAACCCCGGACTTCTCTTTAATCAGCTGCACAACTTCCTTCGCGATTTCAAATTCGGTCGGATACAGCGTCTTGGTTTCCACCAAAAATGGATTCTTGAATTCCATCCCTTTTGCAATCCTGTTGACCGCAAACATTAAGTGATCGGTCAATGCAACATGGATATGTTCGTTCAACTGGCTGGATGTCCGTTTTTTGATTAATTCAATAGCAGAAATGATCGCCTCATGCAGATCATTTTCAACAAAAGGCAAAAGCTTGATGTAATTTGCCTGCTCCTTTTCATCCTTCAGGACAAACATCTTCTCCGCTTGTCCCTCTTCCAGCCTATCTCCCTTTTTCCGGTTGAAGCCGATGCCCTTGCCAATCAGGATGACTTCCCCGAACATTGGATGATCAGCAATCAAGACATTATTATTCAAACCCTTTTTCACTTCGATTTTGTCCATGCTGTGTCCCCGTTTCAGCTTGTTCTATGGGAATATCGTATAAAAGGAAGATTTATAAGTCAATCCGGAGTATTCTGTATCACTGTTCAATTTTTGGCAAAAAAAAAATCCAGCGTAAGCCGCTGGACCTCCCTGCTATTCTGTTAAGAACACAAAGTATAGTACGAAAATAACGAAGAACAGGTACATGATTGGATGGACATCTTTGGATTTCCCTTTTACGAGCATCGTGATTGGGTAAAAGATGAATCCTGCCGCAATCCCGGTTGCGATACTTGATGACAGTGGCATCGCGATCATTGTCAAGAATGATGGTACTGCGATTTCAAAGCGGCCCCATTCGATCTTGCCAAGTGAAGAAACCATCAGGACACCAACAATGATCAACGCCGGCGCAGTCACTGCTGAGGTGACCACGGAAAGCAGCGGGAAAAAGAATAGCGATAATAGGAAGAATCCTGCTGTCACTAGTGAAGCAAATCCACTTCTGGCACCTGATGCTACACCTGCCGATGATTCGATATAGGAAGTGGTGGTCGACGTACCAAAGATTGAACCGACAAGTGAAGCGATTGAGTCTGCAAACAATGCGCGGCCGGCGCGCGGAAGCTTGTTCTCTTTCATCAGCCCTGCCTGGTTGGCAACTGCCACAAGCGTGCCTGCGTTATCAAAGAAATCAACGAACAAGAATGTAAGGATAATCCCTAGCATGGTTGATGTATAGAAAGATGGATCACCAAAAGCGCTGAACACGGCACCGAAAGTTGGTGCAACACTTGGCACTGCTCCTACTACTCTTTCAGGTGTATCAATAAGATTGAAGATCATTCCGACAATTACACTAATGATGATTCCGAAGAATACGGCGCCGTGAATGCCTCTTGTCAGCATGATGACGGTAATCAGCAATCCGAATAAAGCAAGCAATGTATCGGCATTCGTCAGGTCACCAAGTCCAACAAGTGTTGCTGGATTATCGACGATGATCCCCGCATTTTTCAAACCAATGAATGTGATGAACAAACCGATCCCTGCCCCAACCGCATGCTTTAACTCAACGGGGATGGCATTGATTAATTTTTCGCGCCAGCCCGAGATCGTCAGAATCAAGAAGAATACACTTGAAATGAAGACTGCTGCAAGCGCGTGCTGCCATGGAGCACCGTGGCTTAGAACGACTGTGTAAGCAAAGAATGCATTCAGGCCCATTCCCGGAGCTAGGGCGATCGGGTACTTACCAATCAAGCCCATGATGATGGAACCCACTGCTGCCGCAAGTGCTGTCGCCACAAAGACCGCACCGGCATCCATCCTCAATGATTCCGGCAGATCCTGTATGTCTGCCAGCGTAAGAATATTTGGATTTACAATCAGGATGTAAGCCATGGCAAGGAAAGTGGTCATTCCCCCAATGAATTCACGACGATAGTTCGTGCCAAGCTTCTCAAACTCGAAATACTTCTTCATTTTTCATTTCCCCCTGAATCGTTTTCAGGAAATACGGCCAAAAAGAAAAACGCCTCGGATACCGGGCGTTGACTAAGGCAATAACAGAAATGATGGAGGCAATAGTTTATAAGATTGATAGATTGCCAGCCATGAATTCTATACCTCGTAGTCAAGCCATTTACGGTAGCTCGGTAGAAACTTTTGGGCCATATCCCCAAGATTATACGACGAATTATGACAAATTATTAAGTTCAGATTCATTCTAACAGGACTTTTGCCCCTAGTCAATAAAAAAACGAACATTTTCATGTTCGTTTTTAAAATCGTTCGTGTTTTTATTCCCACTCGATGGTTGCTGGCGGTTTGCTGGTAATATCATAAACGACGCGGTTAATGTGGTCCACCTCATTGACGATCCTTGTGGAGATGACTTCAAGGACATCCCATGGGATCCTTGCCCAGTCTGACGTCATCCCATCGATGGACGTGACTGCACGAATTCCGATTGTGTAATCATAAGTCCTGGCATCACCCATGACACCAACGCTGCGGATATCAGGCAGCACGGTAAAATACTGCCAGATGTCACGGTCCAGTCCGGCTTTCTTGATTTCTTCCCGCAGGATAGCATCTGATTCGCGAACAATCTCCAGCTTTTCTTCCGTAATGGCACCAAGGACACGGATACCGAGACCTGGCCCAGGGAATGGCTGGCGCCAAACGATTTCATCCGGCATGCCAAGCTCGGTACCAAGCGCACGGACTTCATCCTTGAATAATGTATTCAATGGCTCGATCAATTTGAACTGCATATCCTCAGGCAGCCCGCCCACATTATGATGAGACTTGATTGTCTGTGCTGTCGCCGTACCGCTTTCAATAATATCGGTATACAATGTTCCTTGTGCCAGAAACTCAATGCCTTCGAGTTTTTCGGCTTCATCGTCAAATACATAGATGAACTCATTGCCAATGATTTTACGCTTCTGCTCAGGGTCGGAAACTCCCTCAAGCTTGCTCATGAAACGTTCCTTCGCATCGACTTTGATGACATTCATATTGAAGCCGTCAGCTAAATTTTTCATGACGCCTTCCGCTTCATCTTTTCGCAGCAAACCGTGATCGACGAAGATGCAAGTCAGCTGGTCACCGATTGCTTTGTGGATCAGTACTGCGACCACCGAGGAATCCACTCCCCCGCTAAGCGCGCAAAGCACTTTCTTATCACCGACCTGCTGGCGGATTTTTTCTATTTCGATTTCGATGAAGTTTTCCATCGACCAATTGCCTTCGCATTCGCAAACTTTGAATACGAAGTTTTTTAAAAGGTCATTTCCGTAAATGGAATGGCGCACTTCAGGATGGAATTGAACAGCATATAGCTTGCGGCTCTCATCGCTCATTGCCGCTATCGGGCAGGATGGATTGATGCCATCCACCGAAAAGCCTGGCGGTGACATCGTCACAAGGTCACCATGGCTCATCCAGACAACCTGTTCGCCCGGTGTGCCTTCAAATAATCTGTTCTGGTTATGCAGTGTCAGCAGCGCTTTCCCGTATTCACGGTTCTTCGCCTTCTCGACTTTGCCGCCGAAATGCATCGTCATCAGCTGCATTCCGTAGCAGATCCCTAGAATCGGCAGGCCAAGTTCAAAAATCTTCTCATCACAACGGAACGCCCCTTCATCATAGACAGAGTTCGGGCCGCCGGAGAAAATGATTCCCTTTGGATTCATCTCCTTGATTTCATCTGCCGTAATCGTATGTGGATGAAGCTCGCTGTAGACGCCAAACTCCCTGATCCTTCTCGTGATCAACTGGTTATACTGACTGCCAAAGTCTAATACAATAATTTTTTCTTGATCTTGCAGCTCGGTTTTCATAAAGTCACCTCATTATAAAATAGGAACGCGGAAACTTCCGTATGCAGAAGGTTATGTAGATAGTATAGGTTGCACCCGCGTTTTTTAAATAAAAAGCTCTGTTAAATTTGACTGTTGATTTTCGTTCCAGGCGCTTTGCTTTCCGCGGGGCAGTCGGGGAGCCTCCTCGGCGCTTTATGCGCCTGCGGGGCCTCCCCATGACTTGCTCATCCCGCAGGACATTGATTGAACTTCCTCGAACTTGCCCACGCACGATGGAAATGCGTTAGGATTTTCGGAGGAGTCTACGCGCCTTCCACTACAATCAACAGAGCTTTAAGACAACTTTGGGCTTTAACAGAGCCAAATAAAAAAAGCCAGAATCCTGCCACCTAAAATAATAGGAAAGCAGGATTCCAGCCTGTTACGAACAAAAAAGAAGCCTGCCTTCATAGTCAAATCATTTCCGGTGATTTGGTAGATACTTTCGAACCATATTATCGAGGATATATGAAGGTTGATTCTATATAGTTGCAAACATTGTATCAGTATAATATTTTAACGGTCAAGCACTAACTTTCCGAATCATGAACTCCCAATACTTTTTCGCATCCTGCCAGATGTTTTCATCCTGATCGCCACGGTATAGGTACTCTTCATACTTTTCTGTGAGCCAGCGCATCTCGTTCGTCGAGAAGAAGGAATCCACATAATTGGCATAATCGCGCAGTGTCTGTCCGTTCTCTCTCTTGATGCCGTATCTTCCCAGCTGCTTCAATAGGGCAATATAGGCCTTCTCCATATACTTATTTTGCTTCGTATACTTGTAGAGAAGGATATAAAAGATAGGAAGCCATCTTCCTCTTACTTTATACATGATCCCAGCAAACACAGCCAGTACGAGTAATGTGAGTAGAATCTTTTGCAGGTTATCCTTCAGGAACACTCCTGCATTTTTCAGGCCTTCTGAAAAAGTGACCTCTGGCTTATCAACCGCTCCCTGCTCTTCTGGCAGTTCCGGCTTCACCGGAGCAGCAGGAGTTGTATCTTCCTCCTTTTCCTGCTCTGTCTGGCTTTGAGAGTCATTGCTATTGTCATATTCAAATTGGACGTTATTTGTAAAACCTTGCGTCGGCTCAAAAGGCACCCAGCCGACACCAGGGAAATAACCCTCTACCCAGGAGTGGGCGTTGTTGTTTGTGACCTCATAAAGACGGCGGCCATTCTCCAAGGTATCGATATATTCCCCTTCTGTATAACCCTTTACCCATCGCGCTGGAATGCCAATGGAGCGCATCATCACAACCATTGATGTAGAAAAGTTGTCGCAGTAGCCGCGCTTTGTTTCAAAAAGGAATTGGTCGACATAATCCTGATCCTCATCCGGGACTGCAACATTTGTTTGATCATAGACAAATTCGTTCGACCGGAAATACTTTTCAATCGCCTGTGCTTTTTCAAGCCAGGTCTCTTTATCTTTTGTGATTTCCTCAGCAAGCTCCACTACCCGATCCGGTAGCCCTTCTGGTATCTGAGTGTATTTCGAGACGAAGGCTCCATCGGATACCAGCTCTTCAGGTCCAGCACCTTTTAGCTTTTCCACACTGTATACCGGATGATCAAAAGTCAGTGAGTACGGCCCAAAGGAACCCTCTTGTCCATCAGCAATCGTCATGATCTTTTCGGTTGCCGGATCAAGGCTGAATTGGAGGGTTGAAAGGCCTGCAGATGCCTCCACTTGTTTAACCCCCAATGGATAGACAAGGTGCGGATAACCAATCTTTGGGTTCACCCTGCTCGTACGCTGTTCCGTTTTGACCTCTGCTTCGAAAGGCTCCATCGGGATGGTCTGCTCAGGTAAAAATTCAACTGGCGCGGCTGTCCCGGTGTCTGCTATCCACCCTTTTCCTGTATAGACATCTTTGGTCTCGATCCGCCAGTAGTGGCGTCCATCGGCTTCAGCAGTAAACACGACCCGGTCGTCTCCGATGAACGGTCCTCCAAGTGCGGAATCATCCGTTCCATAGCCGACTTTTTTCACACCGCCGCTGCCATCGCCTGAGTCTTCATTATAGGAGGTGATAAACGGTACAGGATCGGGCCAAATCGGATCAGCCTTTGGAGCTGCGTAACCAACCCCCACGCTCAGCACAATCATGGCGACCAGCGGCACCATCCACTTTTTCGCGCTTTTCAGGTTCTTATTCACTACTTCCTTGTCGGTAATACGGTAATACGCCAGCATTCCCATTACCGCAAAGCCCGCAATCACCGTCCGGACGATTGCCAGATCTGCTTCATATGGAGTGAACGTATCCAGTACCGTAATATAAACGAGCGTCATGAAGAAAAACACGAAAATTTGTTTTCTGTTAATCAGCCAATATTGAATCAGGTACGCCATCAGCCAAAGCAGAATAAAGAACAATAATGTCCTGAACGCATTGGAAATTTCGGTCCACTCGGCATTCATGATGACCCCTGAATTAGCGATTACCTCATTCACCAGCTCGCCGAACCATTCCAGACTGAAAAAGGTTCCTTCATAATACATAAAATGAACGGAATACAGGATGATAATGATTTTAATGAAAGCAGATGGAAGAATGGGCATGTTGAAAAAGTACATCATCAAGGAAATGAATACGAAACCGAGAAATACGCTTAAGTGTCCAGTATCTGTCAGTTCCTTCAACGGCCGCAGCCACTCCCATAACAGCAAAAAGCTGAAAATAAACAGTAAAAAGAAAGCAAAGTCTTTTTGGGTTTTATCAATCCTCAACCTCTATTCACCTCCGAGAAGGCTTTCGAGAACTGTCCCTCATGCACCATCACAAGATGGATGCCCCTCGCATTTGCCGACGCCCTTAAGTTCTTCTCCGTATTTGTCGGTGATTCCTGACGATTTTTGATCAGGAAGATGCTCACCGAACCATTCCGCTGATTGTAGAAGGCTGCCTTTTCGATCAGCTCTTTCGTCAACTGGGCGGTGATCAGCATGATTGAATTGTTCTGCTGTGCTAAAAAGCTCTCTGTTTCAAGAACCCGGTTAAACGGGACAGGACTTTCATCCTTGATTTTAGCCAGATGGTAAAGAAGCTGTTGCTGCTGGGCTTCACCGCCGCGAGCAGGGAACGCCTTCCGTTCAGAACTCAATGTCAATAACCCCACCTGGGCGCCTTTTCGTAAGATCGCCCTGAGGACGGAAGCGGTGAAAGAAACGACAACCTCGAAGCGCGGATCTGGGGCACAATCCATCAATATGGTCACGTCATGTGACTGTCTCTGTTCGAATTCCTTCGTCATAATGTCATTCCGTCTAGCGGTCGCCTTCCAGTTGATCCATGAGAAACGGTCTCCCGGCTGGTATTCACGGACACCAATAGCCATTGACGTATCCCGCTGGACACGTTCCTTCGAAGCGGTCATTCCCTGGTCGAAATGATGTGCTGCTGGCCTATAAATCATATCCTGATAAGCAGGATACACGAGTATCTTGCTTTCGGCCGGCAGGATCTTTTCCTTTTCAATCAACCCGAGCGGATCTCCTGTTTTAAACTTGATGCCCAGCAAAGTATGTTCACCACGGGGAAGATTTTCTATGGAATAGTCAAAGCCGAATGCCCGGTTGAATCCTGGAAACAGCATCGTTTTCGCTTTTTCGATATCCCTGTTCCCCGTCAATGTATCCCCTGCCTCTTCCTCGGCAATTGCGTAAAACAATGGGAAAGACACTTTCCTATCCAGCACGACACTTGCTTTGAACTTCTCCCCTGCGTTATACTCCTGCTTCGTATACACCCTTTCTGCCTTGATGTCCTTTATCGAATACAAGGCAAGGCCCAGGGCGTAAAGAGCGAATGGCAAGAAGCTGTAAAACAGGAACCAGCTGACAAAGCCTCCCTGGAACATGGCATATGAAAAGGTAATCAGAATCAATAACAGTAAAACGATAAGTTTCCAAACCTCTTTGAACTTTTGGAAATATTTCTTCATATTACTTCACGAGCCTTTGGACCGGCACAGGCACTCTCGCCAACACCCTGTTGACGACATTCTCGGTGGTAATCCCTTCGAACCTGGCCTCCGATTTCAAAATGATCCTGTGGGCGAACACATATGGAGCAAGGTACTGGACATCATCAGGAATGACATAATCCCTTCCATAAATAAACGCATAAGCCTGGGCTGCTTTCATCAAAGCAATTGATCCACGAGGGCTCACACCAAGGTATACACTTGAATGGCCTCGCGTCCGGCCGGCCAGCTCCACAATGTATCGCTTGATCGTATCATCTACTACCACTTCTTTGATGCTTTGCTGCAGGTCGCGCAAATCTTCAAGTGATACAACAGGCTGCAAATCTTCGATCGGGAGATTCCGCTGCGCCCGGTTCAAAACTTCCATTTCTTCATCCGGGGCAGGATAGCCCATCTTCATTTTTAAAAGGAAACGGTCAAGCTGTGCTTCCGGCAGTGGATATGTACCCTCATAATCAATCGGGTTCTGTGTCGCCATAACGAAAAACGGCTTGCCAAGTATATGCGTCACTCCGTCCACCGTCACACTATGCTCTTCCATCCCTTCAAGCAAAGCCGACTGTGTCTTTGGAGATGTTCGGTTGATTTCATCGGCCAGAATGATATTGCCCATGATTGGCCCTGGCCTGAATTCAAACTCCATCTCTTTCGGGTTGTAAATCGAAACCCCTGTTACATCAGATGGCAACAGGTCTGGTGTGAATTGAATCCTCCTGAATTTTGCACTCACGGATTTCGCCAGCGCGCGGACCATCATCGTCTTGCCGACACCCGGCACGTCCTCAAGGAGCACATGTCCTCCAGCAAGCAGCGCAATCAAGCTTAGCTCAGCCACATTGCGCTTTCCCGTCATAACCTTATCAATATTCCCCAGTATTCTTTCGACTGTTGGATTCATCTGATTCCTCATCGGAAATTTCCCCCTTAAATCTATTTATCTACGTAAAACCATTGCTTTTTTACTCCAATAAGTCTATATTCGCTATTTTCTTTCAAACTCCTGTTATATGTATGATGAAAATATTGCCGCTTAGTAATAGACGGGGGTTTTGATAGGAATGTTTCACCAAAAATAAAAAAACGGTCTCTTATCGAGAAACCGTCAGTACTTGAACCTTTTACTCTATTTAACTTGCAGCCTTCGGGATCGCTCCCATACCTTCCAGGATGATTCTCGCATCCATATTCAAATAGGCTTCAATATCATGCCGCATAAACAGAAGCGTGTGATCCTTGATCACCACTTTCAAGCTCCTTAAGTCAAACTTTGATGCATAGTTGTTCACTGCATTGATGACTGCCATGTCTTTTCTGGTCAGAGGCTGTTGTCCTGCCTCCATCCGCTTCGTCAAAAACTCAAGCAATTCTCTCGCATTTGATTTTAAACGGCTGCGATTCTCATTCAGGATGTCAATGTTCGCTTCCATGTACATTCTTGCGGCAGCAAAATCGAGTTCCTCGACACAATTGTTGATCCTGGCAATCAAATCCAAAACATGCATTACTTTCTCCTCCTGGTGTACAAACTCTGCCTACCTTTTATATCGGCCGGCGTTCATGCCACTCCATCTTTTATGTAAAAATTAGTAAATATGTCTTACAGCCAGTGATTGATTATAGGCAGAACAGGCTATTAAAAAGTAGTATTGGTCACTGTTAAAACGATAAGCAGCAGCTGGCTTTCACCAGCCGCCACCTTCTTACTTATCTTTGTGTCTTTCCATTTTCATCAACATAAATGGATTCGATGATGGTCCGTTCAAATGCCTTACCTTTAGCGTCCACTCCTGTGATTTCTGTAGTGAGGTTGTAAACCCCAGGCTCGGTGAAATCACCATCGAGGACCTTTCCAGCTTTCGAGCCTTTTCCGGCTTCTTTTAACTTCTTTTTGCCAACATGTTCATATTTGATCCACTTTGTTTTATATGAAGCCTTCACCTTTTGATTCTTGGCATTTTTCAATTCAGCATCAAGCGGACTGTCAATGCCGACTACCAGCATATATGCCGCGGCTGGGCCAGTTACCATCCATTTCCCTGCCTCTGGCTTATCGATCTTAAAGGTATGGACCCAGGCACCTTTAAAGAATTCACCATTATCCTGTTCGACTTTTGCTGCCTTGTACTCCTGGCCATCTGGCCCCTTCAGTTTAAGCGAACCCAGTTTCTTTTCACTGAGGAATGCCATCTGGAAGCTTTCTGCTCCGTCCTCGATCACGAAGCCTTCTTTGATGGCTTTTTCCGCTTTGCCGCCTTTGACAATCTGGTTTGTCTCAGGCTCTTGTTCTGTCATTACCCCCGCTGCCGAGAATGCATTCGAACCAGCAGTCTGTTCTGACATTGTATACGGCTTGAATACCGAAAAAGTATGTGAGCCTTCGCGGATGGTCGTATGGTTCCAGGCGCCTTCCCGGATGATTGTTCCACCTGGCAAGCGGGAGCTGGAGACTGTGACGACACCGTCATTAGAGCCGTAACTGCTTAAATATAGGCCTCCCCAGTATAAAGCGCTGCCGAATGAGCCCCATTTATAACCGCCTAGTGTGTAGTAGCGGTTCTTTGCAGAGTTTGCATGGGTATCGGTAACACTCCGGAAATAGCTCATATTCCCCGTCTGCAGAGAGCGAGTGGCATCATTATTGTTTCCTAGCAATGCTGCAAGCCACCAGGCAGAACTGCTGTGGGCCAGGTCTGACAGCTGGGTGCCATGATGTGGTGAAGAAAGAGTGATGACATTGGAAACATACTGGTGTGCGCCATAGTGTACGAGCGCAGTTTGTGTATCCACGCCGCCTTTACTATGGCCAACCACCACTAGCTTCTTGTTACCGAAATACTCATAGATTTGCCTTAGCTTCCCAGCCAGCATTGCTCCGTTTTCCCACATATCCTTTTCCGGATACAAATCAATGAATGCGGTCTGATATCCATTCGCCCGGGCGGTCTCATACATATCATTGCCATCCCACCAGACTGAAGCTGAACTGTTGTATCCATGAATGAAGACGATCGGCGCCTTTGCCGGATCTACCCATGAAGGGTCAGTTCCCAGATACCACGTTCCCGGAACTCCCGAGGAACCATCTCCCAAATCACCGGCTCTTGCCCCAACAGGAACCATCAGCAATAAAACCATTAATAATGACATAATCCTTTTGCTCCTTCTCAAACCATACCCCTCCTCCTTTTTTCACGCATCATTAAAAAATATTAAATTGCCTGTTTGATTAGAAGGGTACTTTGTTTCATTTTGATTGGGAAAATATTAATAACTGTCATCATGTAAAAGAAACCCGCCATTCTCTGGCAGGTTCCGCATATTATTCACCAACGATTTTGGCGTCCTTCAGCATATCCTCTGTGAGGGTGATTCCTTCTTCTTCAGCAGCCTTTTTGTTGACCACCAATTCCAGGTTCTCCGGATAGCCGACCGGAATGTCAGCAGGCTTTTTACCCTTGAGAATTTCCACTGCCATTTTACCAGTGGTGTAGCCAAGGTCATGATAATCCAGTCCGTAGGAAGCGAATGCCCCACGTTTTACCGAGTCGCCTTCACCAACGAACATTGGAATGTCTTTATCATTGGCTACAGTGATCACTGATTCGAGAGCGGCGACAACCGTGTTATCTTTTGGAATATAGAGGGCATCTACACGGCCAACCATGGATTCAGCTGCCTGCTTAACCTCTGAACTGGCCGAAATAGTCGTCTCAACTGCCTCAAGTCCCTCTGCTTCCAATGCCTCTTTTGCATTTTTCACATTGACGACAGAGTTCGGTTCTCCATTGTTATAAATGATCCCCACCTTCTTCACACCAGGGATGAATGTTTTGATGGCAGCGATTGTATTTTTGATGGCGTCAGGATGCGTATCGGTTGTACCCGTAGCATTTCCGCCAGGCTTCTCCATGGATTGAACCAGCTCAGCACCGACAGGATCGGTGATTGCCGTGAATAAAACAGGAATATCCTTTGTCGCCTGGACAGCCGCCTGGGCACTCGCTGTCGCAATCGCTAAAATAAGATCATTCTTATCAGACACAAACTTTTGCGCAATCGAAGCATTGTTATTCATGTCACCCTGGGCATTCTGGTAATCAATCTTCAAATTCTTGCCCTCTTCATAGCCTGCATCTTTCAATGCTTCAATAAATCCTTCCCTCGCAGCATCCAGTGAAGGATGCTCAACAATCTGGGTGATCCCAATAGTAACTGTTTTCTCTTTCTTTTCACCGCTTGCCTGGTTACTGCCGCCGCCACACGCGGCAAGCAGGAGCATCGCACCGCTTACTATGACTGCCAAACTCTTCTTCATCCTTCATCCTCCCCAAATTCACGAAAATCTCTATGTATCGTCTTGGTGAATGATAAGCCGGCTATCCTCCTTATTTTGTAGTTTTTCGTATTATTTTTAATATTCTGATATTAACACGTATACTTAGGTTTGGACAATATAAACTTTCAAGATGTTATCTATGGAAAAATAAAATATTTAGACCTTCCGGATAAACACCGACAACAATAAGGACCTATCCTCAAGGGAAAGGTCCTCATTTTTTTCAGTTATACTCTTGAAGGCTTGAAAGCTTTTAACCTTAATGCATTCAACAATACTGATACCGAACTTAGACTCATGGCCGCTCCGGCAATCATTGGATTCAGCAATGGTCCGCCGAACAGGTAAAGGATACCCATTGCAATTGGAATCCCTACGACGTTATAGGCAAATGCCCAGAAAAGGTTTTGTTTTACGTTACGGATGGTTGCTTTGCTTAATTCTATTGCAGTCGGTACATCCATCAAATCGCTTCTCATCAGGACGATATCGGCTGACTCCATCGCGACATCTGTTCCGGAGCCAATGGCAATCCCAATGTCAGCCTGTGCAAGGGCAGGCGCGTCATTGATGCCGTCTCCGACCATTGCAACCTTCTGACCCTCATCCTGTAGCTTCTTGACTTCATTTGCTTTGTCTTCTGGCAGGACTTCGCTCAAAACGCGGTCGATTCCGACTTGTCTGGCGATTGCTTCAGCTGTGCGTTTGTTGTCGCCGGTAATCATTGCGACTTCAATCCCCATTTTATGAAGCTTTTCAACAGCCTTGAGACTGGTTTCTTTTACCGTATCAGCTACTGCGATGATTCCGGCAATTTTACCATCCCTTGCGATATACATTGGTGTTTTGCCTTCGTTAGCCAGTTGGTCAGAGGTCTGTGCCAAATCGGCGAGTTCGATTTCACGGTCATCCATTAATTTGCGGTTTCCAAGCAACAAGTTTTGACCTTGAATCATTACCTCGATTCCGTGGCCGATAATTGCATTAAATCCTTCTGTTTTTGCCAGGCTGAGACCTTTCATCTGAGCATCCCTGACGATTGCTTCGCCCAGCGGATGTTCAGAACCCTTTTCAGCGGACGCTGCAAGGATGAGAAGTTCCTCTTCTGCGATGCCATTAACCGTGACAATATCAGTCACAACAGGCTTTCCTTCAGTGATCGTACCTGTTTTATCAAACACTATGGTATCAATCTTGTGGGCAGTTTCCAGTGCCCCGCCGCTCTTTATCAGCACGCCGTTCTCGGCCCCTTTACCCGTACCTACCATAATAGCTGTTGGGGTCGCCAGACCGAGCGCACATGGGCAGGCAATGACAAGTATCGAAATCGTGATCGTAAATGCGAAGAGACCTGTCTGCCCTCCGAAGTACCAGGCAAGACCCGTAAGAATTGCAAGTACGATGACGATTGGAACAAAAATCCCCGATATGATATCCGCCATTTTCGCGATCGGCGCCTTTGATCCTTGTGCATCTTCAACCAGCTTTATGATTTGGGAAAGAGCTGTATCCTTTCCGACCTTTGTTGCTTCATAACGGACTGTCCCGGTTTTATTGATGCTGGCACCGATTATGTTAGAGCCAACTGTTTTTTCGACCGGAATGCTTTCTCCTGTCAGCATCGCTTCATCTACAGAAGTCGATCCCTCGACGACGATCCCGTCTACAGGCATCTTTTCCCCTGGTTTTACGATAACGACATCGCCAACCTGGACTTCATCGACAGAGACTTCCACTTCTTTTCCATCTTTTAAAACAATAGCTGTCTTCGGTGCGAGACCCATCAACTTCTTGATTGCTTCAGACGTTTTACCTTTTGAAAGTGCTTCGAAGTATTTACCCAGCGTAATTAACGTTAAAATAACCGCCGCTGATTCATAGTATAGGTTGCTCGCGTAGCTTACATCGCCAAGGACAATCATGACTGTCGCGAACAGACTATAGAGAAATGCCGCGCTAGTACCCAATGCAACGAGTGAATCCATGTTAGGATGCCGCTTGATCAGTGTCTTGAAGCCAACTGTGAAAAAGGGCTTCCCTAGATACATCACTGGAATTGTCAGGATTAGCTGGACAATTGCAAATGCAGCCGGATTATGCATCGGGTCAATCATCTCTGGAAGCGGCAATCCGAGCATATGGCCCATTGATACAAGCAGCAATGGGATAGTAAACACGCCGGATATCCAGAAGCGTCTCCACATTTCCTTGATATGCAATTCCTTTTTCTCTCTGTCAGCATCAGCAGAATTCTCAGCGCCAATATCCTCCTGTGCTTCATAGCCGGCATCAGCAACTGCATTCTTGATGTCAGCCACCGTAACGGCGGCCGGATCGAATTGGATAACCATTTTTTCTGTTGCCATATTTACATTTGATTCCATGACTCCATCCAGTTTCCTTGTCGCTTTCTCAACCGACTGGACGCAAGATGAACAGGTCATCCCATTAATGATGAAGGTCTTTTTTACAACATCTGTGATTGCCTTGTAACCCGCACCCTCTACAGCATCCTGGATGTCTTTTATTGTCAGCGCATTTTCATCAAAATTGACCTTTAATTTTTCAGTCGCCAGGTTAACACTTGCTTCCTGCATGCCTGGCAGCTTTTTCGCAGCCTTTTCAACAGACTGCGCACATGATGCACAGGTCATGCCTTCAATCGTCAATGTTTTTTCAGTCATCCTATATCAGCCACCTTTTGGATGTGGATTTAGATTCATATCCAGCTTCACGGACCGCCTCATTCATCTTATCTATTGTTTGTTTCGAATTATCATATTTCACTTTTGCTGTACCCTTCTTTAAATCCACCTTGGCTACTTCTACGCCAGGGAGCGATTTCAAGGACTTTTCAACCTTTCCAACACAGTGTCCGCATGTCATACCATCTATCTTCAATACAATCTTCTCCATTCTTAAACACTCCTTTAATTTAATGGCAATCCATATCAAGATTTTCTTTGCAATGGCACTGACCCGGAACGCAATTGCAGACAATCAAATCTACTGCATTCTTTTTCTTTGACTGTAAAACTTCCTCAAGCATCGCAATATCGTCATGGCTCAGTGTCGCTTCTGCAATGAGGTCGGCGATTGTTTTTCCTACCGCCGTATTGCAGATGTGATTGAATAATCCAGCCTTCAGTGATTTAAGGCTTTCCCCCTCACTGACAGCCGCAGTGTATATAAATTTTTTTCCAGACGCCTCTGTGTTCAGGGCACCTTTTTTGACAAGGCGGCCAATGAAGGTTTTCGTAGTCGCAGGCTTCCAGTCTTTCTTATCCTGAAGCACATCGATGATCTCTTTGCTGGTCGCCTTCTTGCGCGTCCAAACAACCCTCATTACTTCCCATTCAGAATCAGTAATCTCTAACTTTTCTTCCTTTAGCATGGCCAGCACCTCTTTTGTTTACAATTGTAATCGATTTGTATTTATAGTTTACAACCGTAAACGATTATTGTCAACAGCTATAATCCCAAAATATTTTTGATATATTATAAAATGGATGATACCCATTGCAGTATTAGATAAACTGTTTAAATATTGACTTGTCTAATTTGCTGCTGTATCTCTTCGAACTTAAGAAAGAGCAATAAATTCCAGTAAGAAGCTTTTTTCTATAAGCGGAAAGGCAAAAGAGTTTACGAAACAATCTCAATAAAAAGGTCTCTCGCCAGTTGTGTAAACTGAGAAGAGACCGGTGTGGCTGATTAGCAATATATAGTGTAATTTCAACGCGGCACTTTCAAGACAGAACTTGGATCAAGCTTATCTTCTTTCTTCAACAACTTCCCCTTTTCCTTTTTCGGTTATTTCCAATGACCTCTGACCTAAAGTTTTTTAACATCGAGAATGACATGACGATAAATACAAAGGTCAAGGAAAATGGGCTGACTATGATGGATGTTTGCCTGGCACTCAGCCCGCCGGATAGCATTGAGACTATTTCCGATGCCGAGAGGAAATTGCGTTATCTTACCCAAATTCCCGCAATTATGCCGTCTGAAGAGGCACTAAATTCCCAAAATTCTGTTCTGGTACCTGATATTATGTATTTATTAAGTTACCAATAAGGAGTATGATAGTAAGTAAAAAGGCTGTTTCGAAGCATACGAAAAGAGTCCTGAACAAAGAAAGAGGTAAGCAAATGAATGCAGCATACTCAACAACTAAAGAAACAACTAAAACAAAAGTTTTAGTCATCAATGCTCTTTTTATTGCATTGACCGTTGTAGCAACCATGTTCATCAACATCAGGCTCCCAATTATGGGAAATGGAGGCCTGATCCATATGGGCAACATCCCTTTATTTATTGCCGCTTTCGTTTACGGCAGGAAAACAGGCGCGATAGCTGGAGCCTTCGGAATGGGCTTGTTCGACATCATCTCCGGATGGGCATTGTGGGCGCCATTCACTTTCGTTATCGTCGGTGCGATGGGCTATGTAGCTGGATTGATGGCTGAAAAAATGCCTGGCAAGAAAGTGTATGTGTACTCTCTTGCTGTTATCGCTGCACTTGTCATTAAAATCGTCGGCTACTATTTTACCGAAGTGGTCCTATACGGAAACTGGATCCAGCCATTCGGCTCAATCCCAGGAAACGTCATGCAGGTTGTCATTGCTGGTCTGATTGTCATCCCACTTGTGGGTCGCATGAAGAAGCTTTTATAATTGTGACATAAAAATCCCCTAAGGAGTTCGCTCTTCCATAGGGGATTTTATTATGTATTCATAGATAATATGGACTTCTTTTAGAGTAGATCATATTGTCGAATTTCCAAATCATAAATTGTAGATATTTCTCGGGAAATTGTTGAATTTTGAAGGTGGGGTGGTGCCTGACTTTTCTCTCCGGAGGCAGTTTGAAAGGATTTTGGATTGTGTATCGTCAGGCGATATACAATAAAACCTTCTAAAACGCGGCACGAACACCCTTAGCAGTGCTCGTATTCATATTCATACCGGCCAGCAAGATCACTCTAAATGCTTTAATAGCATACAAGGTCTTGCATGTACCTTATTTCCGGAATAACGCTGATAGCCATCCCCATTTTCTATTCTTGATTTCCTCTTCAAGACGTTTGTTAAAATCACTCTGGGAGTTCCACTCATTCTTTTGCTCTTCCCGCATTTTCTGAATCTCTTTTTGCAGGAGTTCACTTCTCTCTCTTTCTTGCTGCAGCAAGTCTTCGTATTGGGCATTTTGCTGTTCAAGTAATCTTTCAATTTTCGCATTTGTTCTTTGTGCTGAATTACCGATACTGGAACTAATCACATGATGATCCTGCTGAAGCTGGGCAACACTTGTCTTCATCTGCGCCATATCGTTTTTTAGCTGAATATTCATTTCACGCGCGGCTGCCAGTTCATTGACCACAAAAAGCAATGCCTCTTTTAATTGGTCTGGGTCCTGCGGTAAGTTATTCCTATATGTATCGTTGATTGCAACCTCTGTACTGCCCGACCCATCCAGCCTCTCCTTTTGCTCGGCAACAAGATCTTTTGCTGTATCGTCCAAAGGCTTGTCCGTATCGCGCAGCGCTATAAGCGCATTAATATCGGATTGGACAAAAATCCTCCGGTCGCCATCCTTTAAAAACTCATACCCATTACGTTCCAGGATTTGGCCGTACTTTCGAACTGTAGGGGTTGCAATCCCAACAGCTTCTGCCACTTCTTTTGTTGAGAATGCCTGTTCGTTCGGTTGTATATCGTGTCGCATATCGCACCTCCTATCTCCAATATGACGAGTTTCAACAATATTTGCAAGAGTCATATCGTCTATATTTCTTATTCTAGCAGAATTGGCGATATTCGACATATCGGTTTGAAAGCATTTTTCTGGAAAAATAGATTGCCCAGCATTGACTGAAGTGGATACTGGGCTTTTTCAAGCGATATACAGAAGGTTCAGAAGCTACCCCAATAAAATCTCCGATACTGGTTCCACCGCAGTTTTATTCAGCTTGAAAACCAAAAATAGCTAAATCCTGAAAATCAAATACGAACATGGAGCCATTCCATTTTAATCTATTCTGTATAAAGCCCAATGAATCTGCGTGGTATCTTCCTGCAATTTTCTGATAGACCAGTAGTTCATATATTTTGTTTGAATCAAAGTCGATTGGATATAAACCGCTTATCGGATCCACCCATCCGGTGACAGCTGACTTAAGCTTCCCGTTTGTATCGTATATCTCATTCAAATATTCTGGCTCTCTCAGGGTCAAATCTATAAGATATTTGGTATTATTTATGCTGCTGAACACTTCAACCTTGTAGTCATTTTTATAGGTAACTTCATATTGGTACATCTGGTTATAGACATCCGAGTCGAATAACAAGCGCAGATTGTTATGAACGAATGTATAAACATAATTGTAAGTTGTCCCCCCACTTCCCCCTGTTGGTATCGTAATCAAGATATCCCTTACTCCATCTCCGGTAAGATCACCCAGAAACAAAGTCGGATTATAACCCATATTTTCATTAAGAGGAACCTGTGTGAGGATTCCTGTCACTCCGTCCTGGATGACAAGCGTCAAGTTTTTAATGATCGCAACATCAGATTCTTTGGTGCCAGTAACATACACTCTGTCTGGGATCTTGTCACCATTCACATCTCCCCTTGCAAAAGCTACGACAGTTGTACTCCTGGCATTTGGATTATAATAATAATTTTGCATAACCTGCTCCCTTTATTGATTTGGTTTTATGCAATACCATATTCGAAAAATTATACGTTGGTACATTTATCAGCTTATACAAGCATAATCGAATTTTAGGGATTGCTTAGGCAGGCACCTAATCCTTCTTTGAATATAATCTGTAATGGGAGGAGTGTCAGCTATGCCATGGTTGCAATAAGCACAACAAAAAAGAAGCTCCCCGTAAGTAACTTACGGGAAGCTTCCCTTTGCTTTCACCTTTGATCGAAAAAGGGTTAAGCGTGGATTACATCATTCCGCCCATGCCGCCCATGCCGCTCATGTCAGGCATGCCAGCACCAGCTGGTTCTGGGATGTCAGCAACTACTGCTTCAGTAGTCAGGAACATTGCAGATACGGATGCTGCGTTTTGAAGTGCAGAGCGTGTAACCTTAGTTGGGTCAACGATACCAGCTTCGATCATGTTTACCCACTCGCCAGTTGCTGCGTTGAAGCCTGTGCCGACTTCTTCGCGCTTCAGCCGCTCAACGATAACTGATCCTTCAAGGCCAGCGTTGTGTGCGATTTGGCGAACTGGTTCTTCCATAGCGCGAAGGACGATGTTTACGCCAGTAGCTTCGTCGCCTTCAGCTTGGATTCCAGCAACTTTGTTGTATACGTTAAGAAGCGCTACGCCACCGCCTGATACGATACCTTCTTCAACTGCAGCGCGAGTTGAGTTAAGGGCATCTTCAATGCGAAGCTTGCGTTCTTTCAATTCAGTTTCAGTAGCAGCACCAACCTTGATGACTGCAACGCCGCCAGCTAGCTTAGCAAGACGCTCTTGCAGCTTTTCACGGTCGAATTCAGAAGTTGTTTCCTCCATTTGAACGCGAATCTGGTTTACGCGGCTTTCAATTGCAGCGCTGTCTCCAGCACCTTCAACGATTGTTGTGTTTTCTTTAGTAACCACAACTTTAGAAGCGCGTCCAAGAGATGTGATTGTAGCAGACTTAAGGTCGCGTCCAAGCTCTTCAGTGATTACTTCACCGCCAGTCAATGCAGCGATGTCTTCAAGCATAGCCTTACGGCGGTCACCGAAGCCAGGAGCCTTGACAGCTACTGCGTTGAATGTTCCGCGAAGCTTGTTGACTACCAATGTAGCAAGTGCTTCACCTTCAACATCTTCAGCAACAAGCAATAATGGCTTGCCTTGCTGTACAACCTGCTCAAGGACTGGAAGGATTTCCTGGATGCTGCCAATCTTCTTGTCAGTGATCAGGATATATGGATTTTCAAGAACTGCTTCCATCTTATCAGAATCAGTTACCATGTAAGGAGATGCATATCCACGGTCGAACTGCATACCTTCAACAACATCCAATTCTGTAGTGAAGCCTTTAGATTCTTCGATTGTGATAACGCCGTCGTTGCCCACGCGCTCCATTGCTTCAGCAATCAATTGGCCGACTTCTTCGTCAGCAGAAGAGATTGCCGCAACTTGTGCGATAGAAGCTTTGCCTTCGATTGGCTTAGAGATAGCCTTAAGCTCTTCAACAGCTGTAATAACAGCCTTTTCCATACCTTTGCGGATGCCCATTGGGTTAGCGCCGGCAGTTACGTTCTTAAGACCTTCACGGATCATTGCTTGAGCAAGAACTGTTGCAGTAGTCGTACCGTCACCAGCAACGTCGTTCGTCTTGCTTGCTACTTCAGCAACAAGCTTAGCACCCATGTTTTCGAATGCATCTTCAAGTTCGATTTCTTTTGCGATTGTTACACCATCGTTAGTGATAAGAGGTGAACCGAATTTCTTCTCTAGAACCACGTTGCGTCCTTTTGGTCCAAGAGTTACTTTTACTGCATTTGCAAGAGAATCTACCCCGCGAAGCATCGCGCGGCGTGCTTCTTCACTGAACTTAATTTCTTTTGCCATTGTAGAAAAACCTCCTCAGAATTTTAATTTATATGTTATCCCACTACACTTTGATTAGTGTCTAGCTCCAGCGCCTAGTCCCTCGAGTCGCTTCGGTCCTGCCAATGAAATCAAAGAACGACTTCACTGTCAGGCCCTCCAGCGCTTGTCGGGCCTGACCAAGGCGCTTCCGCTTTTCTATTCAACCACAGCTAGAATGTCGTTTTCACGTAGGATCAGGTACTCAGTTCCCTGGTACTTCACTTCTGTGCCTGCGTATTTTGAGAAGATAATGCGGTTTCCGACTTCAACTTCAAGAGCAACACGCTCGCCGTTTTCAAGTACACGGCCAGTTCCAACAGCTACGACTTTACCTTCTTGAGGTTTTTCTTTCGCTGTGTCGGGTAAGACGATACCGCTTGCAGTTTTTTCTTCAGACTCAACAAGCTCGATAATAATGCGATCTCCTAGTGGCTTGATCAAGTGAAACAACCTCCTCAAATTGTATGTAAATTATTTTTATTAGCACTCGCCTCGATAGAGTGCTAACACAATTTATATAATAATGAATCTCTATTTTTTTTGCAAGCGTGAAGCAAGATTTTTTCTCAAAAATTTATCATTCCCATGCCTTTGTCGAATGGTGAAGATTCTCGGCAGACGGGTTTAACATTCTATTTGAAACAGGACATGCCTCTTCAAAGGACTGCCTTCATCCACTTTAGGATGTTGAAAAGTTTTAACAGGCTTCATGCCGATTTTTTTCATGACGTTTATTGAAGGTCTATTGATCTCAGCTGTGAAACTGACGACCTTGCTAAAGCCCAAGTCAGCGAATCCATGCTCCAGACAGGCCATGGCCCCTTCCGTTGCATATCCTTGTCCCCAAGCCTCTTTCTTAAGCCTCCAGCCAATTTCGATACACGGGGTGAAATCCGCTTCGAATGTTGCCCTGTGAAATCCTATAAACCCTATAAATTCTTTCGCCCCCATGACTTCAACAGCATAAAGCCCATAGCCGCAAGTCTGTAACTCGGAGATGATGTTATGAGAAAATTGATGCGTTTCTTCTTCTGATAAAGTATTGGCAAAATACTTCATGACCTCTTGATCCGCATTCATTTTTGCAAAGTGCTCAAGATCTTCCGCTGACCAGTCACGCAATATCAGCCTTGCCGTTTCTAAATAGATCATTTTGCCTCCGACCCTTTTCAAAAAAAATTATGTGCTATTCCAATATGATTAAAACCTCGTCCACCTGTTTTTTCTCCTGACCCTACAATTTGAACTTTTCAATCGTTTATTAGTAGAATAAAGACAGTGTCTATCCAAACCAAAGCTGTCCTCGTATTTTATTTTACAGGTCGGCTTATTATTACGTAAAATTTCAGGACATACATTATCTGTATTGATAAGGAGTTTTTCTATTGAAAAAGGAATACTGGTACATCATTATCGCCTATATCGTCATGCAGCTTTCAAGCCTGATCGGCATCCCGATTGTTGCCTTCACCGGTGCTGCAATGGGCAAGAGCCTTGAGGAAATGGAAACCCTCTCGATTCCATACTGGCTTGTGATCAGCTTTTCACTGACACTAGTCATCGTGCTTGTGCTTTTGAGGAAAGAGCGCAGGACAAGTGCTGACTTACGCGATGCTTCCTCACCGGCAAGCTCAGCTGCCTGGGCATTTGCAGGCGTATTCCTGGCTCTGATCGCCCAATCAATCGCCGCCAATATCGAAAATATGCTTGGCATCGAAATGGGCTCTGAGAATACACAGGAAATCATTAAGCTGATTGAAATGTTCCCGGTTGTTATTTTGGTCAGTTCGATTATCGGACCTATATTAGAGGAAATCGTCTTCCGTAAGATCATTTTCGGCAGCCTGCATAAAAAAATGAACTTCTTTTTCGCTGGACTGATCAGCTCTGTCATTTTTGCACTCGCGCATATGGAGCCCGAGCATGTGATTCTATACTCAGCAATGGGATTCACCTTTGCTTTCCTTTATGTAAAAACAAAGCGGATCATCGTGCCAATCATCGCCCATGTTACAATGAATACAATGGTTGTCCTGCTTCAATCCGTATTTAGGGAAGACATTGAGAGAATGATAAAAGAAGCAGAGAAAATTCAAAGTTTTATTGGGGGATTTTAAGTTATGAAACAATCGCCTTTATTTTCAGGCATTGTCTACATCTTGTTAGGCAGCTTATTCACCTATTTCGCCATCCAGAATGTAAACGAGTCAGGGTGGGGATTCTTCAGCTATTTGCTAGTGGCTCTTGCTACGTTCGACTTCGGCTCTGGCATCAGGATGATCCTATTCCATTTCAAATTGAAGAATGTACAGAAAAAGTAGCTCCTTCCTCTGAAGGAGCTACCTTTTATTCTACCGATTCTGTCGGTTCAGTATCTGTCGGATAATGCTTTAAGAAATATATCAATGATTGCAATTCAACCGCCAAATCAATATGATGGATCCTGATGGATGACGGCACATTCAGCCTTGCCGGTGTGAAGTTCAGGATTCCCTTGATATTTGCCTGTACCAATCGGTCTGTTATCGGCTGTGCGACAGCAGACGGAACCGTCAGGATTGCTACCTGGATGCCTTCCTCTACAACAACCTTGTCGAGGTCATCCATATGGTACACTGCTACGTCACCAATCTTCGTGCCAACTTTTCCTGGATCTACGTCAAAGGCAATTTCGATTTTTGTATTATTGTTCTTTGAAAAATTATAATTCAGAAACGCTGTTCCCAGATTACCGACTCCGATCAAGGCAACCTTCGTCAATTCATCCTGATCAAGTGTCTTTCGGAAAAAGGTCAGCAGGTAATTGACATTGTAACCATACCCCTTTTTACCCAAAGCTCCAAAGTAGGAAAAATCCCTGCGGATTGTCGCTGAATCCACTTTTACCGCTTCACTTAATTCCGCTGATGATACCCTTTGCTTGCCTGAAGAATGCAAGTTCAATAAGAACCGGTAATACAGCGGCAAACGTTTTGCGGTTGCCTGCGGAATCTTCATAGCATCATTCGTCATTCTCCATCCTCCACCCTGTCCGTATTTCTATCTCAACTTTTCTTCTCTCTTGAAATCACCGTTTTTACCGCCGGTTTTTTCGACCAGATAGGTCTTGCCGATTACCATGCCCTTATCAACGGCCTTGCACATATCATATACAGTCAGCGCACATGCTGAAGCTGCTGTTAACGCTTCCATTTCCACACCTGTATTTCCTTTTGTTTTTACAGCTGCGGCGATATTTAAAATATATTCAATTCCATTTTGCTCCCAATCGAATGAAAGGTCAATCCCTGTCAGTGGAATCGGGTGGCACATCGGGATGATTTCAGACGTCTTTTTCGCCGCCATGATGCCTGCTACCTGCGCGACAGCCAGTACATCCCCTTTTTTCATTTTATTTTCAGTGATTCTCACATATATATCTTCATTCACGGTTATGCTTGAATGGGCCACTGCAGTACGGACCGTCTCGGGTTTTTCACTGACATCGACCATCTTCGCTCTGCCCTCTTCGTTAAAATGAGTAAACTCTGCCATATGTAAGCTCCTTTCTATCAAATGATACACTATTTTGTCAAACTTGTGTGTGAACTTTGTTTCAGTGTTCACAATACAAAGCGAAATTTCAATACCATATAACCTATAGCAGTTCGCACATATTGCCGTCCCTATATTATTGAGTTACACTATCTCTAAGGCAATAGAGGTGAAAAATAATGATTTTATTACAGGTTAATCAGCTATCAAAATATTTTGCTGCTGATCTTATTTTATCGAATATAAAGTTTGAAATACAGACCAACGACCGTGTTGCACTAGTTGGAAGGAACGGAGCAGGAAAATCAACCCTGCTGAAGATCATTGCCGGGTATGAATCCCATGATGGCGGTGAAATCATCCGTCCTAAAGGGACAATGATCGGCTATCTTGCCCAGAATACCGGGCTGGAATCCGAAAAGAGCATCTGGGATGAAATGCTGGCCGTTTTTGACCATCTGCACAGCATGGAAAAAGACTTGCGCAGATTGGAAGAAAAGATGTCGGATCCTGACATTCTCTCCAACCAGACAGAATACGACAGGGTACTGAAGGATTATGACTTGCTGCAGGTTCAGTTCAAGGAAAAAGGCGGCTACCAATATGAAGCCGATATTCGTTCCGTCCTTCACGGCCTGAACTTCCATTCTTTTGATTATTCCACAAAAATCTCCACTTTAAGCGGAGGACAAAAAACCAGGCTCGCATTGGCGAAACTATTATTGACCAGACCAGATATTTTGATTCTGGATGAACCGACCAACCACCTGGACATTGATACACTATCCTGGCTTGAGCAGTATTTGCAGGGCTATAACGGGGCAATCCTGATTGTATCCCACGACCGCTACTTCCTTGATAAGGTCGTGAACCAGGTTTATGAAATTTCCCGCCATCAGCTGACGAAGTTTCCAGGTAATTACAGCTCGTATTTAGAGCAGAAAGCTGCGAATTACGAACGCGACCTGAAACTGTATGAGAAACAGCAGGATGAGATTTCCAAGCTCCAGGATTTTATCCAGCGGAACCTGGCCAGGGCATCCACAACCAAGCGTGCCCAGAGCCGTCGGAAGCAGCTTGAAAAAATCGACCGTATGGACAGGCCTATGGGTGATGAAAAATCTGCCTCGTTCAGTTTCCAAATCGAACGACAGAGTGGCAATGATGTCATGAAAGTTGATGCTCTTTCTGTCGGCTACCACAATGACATCGTATCTGAAAATATCACTTTCAATCTTTCACGTGGAGACAGCACGGCACTGGTTGGGCCGAATGGCGTTGGAAAATCAACTTTATTAAAAACAATCGTGGAGAAACTGCCTTCGATCAGCGGTAATATCCAATACGGTTCCAATGTCTCGATTGGCTACTATGATCAGGAACAGGCAGAACTTAGCTCGAATAAAAAAGTTTTGAACGAACTCTGGGATGAATACCCATTGAAGTCCGAAAAGGATATCCGCACCGTACTGGGGAACTTCCTATTTTCAGGTGATGATGTCCTGAAGATCGTCTCCACCCTGAGCGGTGGCGAAAAAGCACGTTTAGCACTGGCTAAGCTGATGCTGCAGAACTCGAACTTTTTAATTCTGGACGAGCCAACAAACCATCTTGATTTGGACAGCAAGGAAGTTCTTGAAAATGCACTGATCGATTATCCAGGCACCATCCTGTTCGTCTCACATGACCGTTACTTTATCAACAGGATAGCCACAAAGGTTCTTGAACTGGACCGTGGCGGTGCTACCGAATACCTCGGAGATTACGATTACTATGTCGAGAAAAAGCTGGAGCAGGAAGAGCTGAGAGCCATGGCCGAACAGGCCGCCAAAGCATCGGGAAGTGCTGTGGACAACTCAAAGCAGGACAAGACCTCCTACCAGCAGGACAAAGAAGCGAAAAAACTCGAACGCCAGCGCAAACGCCGCATGGAAGAAGTTGAAGCTAGAATTGAACAGCTAGAGTTGGAAGTCGCAGAATATGAAGAATTGCTTTGTGACCCCGAAATCTTCCAGGATCACGAAAAAGCTGGAGAAATCAATAGCAAAATAGAAGCCGCAAAAGAGATACTCGATGAATTGATGGAAGAGTGGACAGAGCTGGCTTAATAAGTGAAATACCGGACATGAATGTGTCCGGTATTTGTTTTTGTGGTATTGATAAAAACCCGAGAGAATTTCCAATCCGTATTAAAAAATGAGATTTTCGCTATATTATCGAGATTTTCGCTATAAAGAATTAATTTGCGCTATATTATCTGATTTGTACTATAAAAAGGTTCCTCTACCCAAGATGATCGCTTAAGCATTCCATCTTAGATAATTCTCATATGACATAAACAGCATTTTTTCGACTATTTTCTATTACAAAACGCCAATAAACCACAAAAAAGCCCCGATTTAAAAACCGGGACTTTTTGTTCACATAGTTATTCACATAGTAAAGACTGATTTATAGCTTATCCAGAGAGTTTTCCACATTATCCACAAAAACTAATGATTTTATCCACATTGTACACAGATTCAGCTGAAAAACACCAACATATCCACAGAAGAGTCTGACAACAATTATTCACTTGCGACTTTAGTTGTGGATAGTTATCTCCAGACCTGGATTTCCATTCAAAGTTAAATCGGCTCGCTGGCCTTTTTCATACATAACACTTCCAGCAGCAGCAATCATTGCAGCATTATCTGTGCATAAAGGCAATGGAGGAATAACAATTTCCACATCCGAATCTGTAAATTCTGTGGATAGTTTTTCTCTCAATCCCTTATTCGCTGCAACTCCTCCAGCAAGAAGAACCTGTTTTACTCCATACTCCTTAACAGCTCTTTGTGTTTTAGTTACAAGTACATCGATCACACTTTCCTGGAAGCTAGCTGCAAGGTCTTCAGGCGCGATTTCCTCGCCTCGCTGCTGTGCGTTATGCACCACGTTGATTACAGCCGACTTCAAACCGCTGAAGCTGAAATCGTAGGAACCTTCCTCCAGCCATGCACGTGGCAGGTCGATCGTTGCCTTTCCTTCATGGGCAAGCCTGTCTATATGCGGACCGCCCGGATATGGAAGATGCAATGTTCTTGCTACCTTGTCATACGCTTCCCCTGCTGCATCATCTCTTGTCTCGCCAATTACCTCGAAATGACCGTGTTCTTTCATATATACGAGCTCAGTATGGCCGCCGGATACCACCAGTGAAAGCAGTGGGAAGTTCATTTCAGTCACAAGTCGGTTCGCATAGATATGGCCTGCAATATGATGGACGCCAACTAGTGGTATTCCATTTGCAAACGCTAATGCTTTGGCAGCATTAACGCCAATCAATAAAGCGCCTACCAGGCCCGGTCCTTCTGTAACTGCAATCGCATCCAGGTCCTTTACATCAACCTTTGCCTGGGCTAATGCTTCCTCTAAAACAAGAGTGATCTGTTCAACATGATGCCTTGAAGCAATCTCAGGTACAACGCCGCCAAAACGCTTATGGCTCTCAATCTGAGAAGCGACGACATTCGCAAGAATTTCCCGTCCATTTTTTACAATCGCAACAGCCGTTTCATCACAGCTCGTCTCTATTCCCATTATCAATTGGTCTTTTGTCATTATAAATTCACCCACATTACTAAAGCGTCTTCCATATTGTCTGTATAATATTGTTTCCTAATAGCCCCTTCTTCGAAACCAAACTTACGATACAGATTTTGAGCCCTAACATTGCTGACCCTGACTTCGAGAGTCATCCTCACTGCACCCATTTCGCGAGCAAGCTCCATTACCTTAGCCATAAGAGCCTCGCCCAGCCTCATTCCCCTGTATTCCGGGAGCAATGCTATATTTGTGATGTGTGCTTCATCAATGATAATCCACACTCCACAATAGCCAACTACCTTTTGATCCACTTCCACAATCAAATACTGGGCAAACTGATTTTTCGTCAACTCATTGAAAAAAGCTTCCCTGCTCCATGGTATGGTAAAGGAATTAACCTCTACCTCCATCACTTCATCAAGATCATCAACCGTCATATGCCGGAACGTTATCGTTTTATTCATCTTCTCTTCCCACTTAATTTTTAGTCTCTTGCGTTTTCAGCCAATTCGCCTCTGCTTCCGCCAGGCGGATATAATTAGGAACGAATGTATGAAGGTCAACAGCCTCTTTATCCCGTCCTAATAAGGCAAGCTCTGCCGGTCTAGGGTTCAACTCCGTAATCTCTGCAAAAACTGCCTTATCACCAAGCTCCTCTTTAATGACCTCATCATGGAGTTTCAAATCATTGCTCGAGAACAAAATCCTGCTGTCCAATTCATTCAATTGTGTTACCCAATCTGCTGACATGACAAGCCGATCATTTTTCACTGACTGCAATACTTGATTTTCAAACTTATATAACCCTGTATATATCTGTCCTCTCCTTGCATCAAAGAAAGGAGAAACATACCCGTCAAAATACCGGCCAGCGGATGCTGCTGCCACTTCAAGGCTTGAGACACCGGATAACGGGATCTTCAAGCTCCAGGCCATAGTTTTAGCAATGGTCACTCCAATCCGTACACCCGTGTAAGAACCAGGTCCCTCGGCAACAACAATCTTTGCTAATTCTGCCGGCTTAATATTACACTCTTCCATTAATGTCTGGAT
The DNA here is from genome assembly GCF_031759225.1 of Mesobacillus jeotgali. Taxonomy (NCBI): domain Bacteria; kingdom Bacillati; phylum Bacillota; class Bacilli; order Caryophanales; family Bacillaceae; genus Mesobacillus; species Mesobacillus jeotgali. Next base: position 268,119 of record NZ_CP134494.1, on the reverse strand, counting down.
CGCTGGCATGACCCTAACCGAATGATTCTTCTTTATATTGGAGATATATTCTCCCATAACGGTCTCACCATCAAGCAAACCAATCCCAAGGACATAATTGGACGTATCAATCGATAATACCTTCATTTAAAAAATCTCCTTACACAATTCTTCATATCGATTGCCCTTTGGCTCAGCAACGATTCTTCTTGCACCATTTTCATCAAGATATAATTGAAGAAGCAATAGCTCTTCAGGCAGCTGGGCTTCAATCAAATGAGCCCATTCCACAACCGTCACACCATTACCTTCAAAGTATTCTTCAAAACCAAGATCTTCAAACGCATCTTCAACTCGATAAACATCCATATGATAGAGGGGTAGCCGTCCCTGGTATTCCTTGATGATCGTAAATGTCGGACTGTTCACATTCCTCGTGATTCCCAATCCTTCAGCAAGGCCCTTTGTAAAAGTCGTCTTTCCTGCACCTAAATCCCCTTCAAGCGCAATGACATCTCCCGCTTCAAGAAGACCTGCCAGCCTCTTGGCAAAATCCTTTGTGTCTTCCGGCTGCTTTGAAATGTATTGATATGTCGCCATATATATCACCTAACTAATAATCAGATTTATAATGATTAGC